>JAGWIE010000129.1 GCA_028866445.1 Rhodospirillales bacterium
ATATCCAACGCCAGCGTATCCGCAATTTCGTCCAGCAGCGCGAAGGGGTTCTGGCCCTCTCGGTCAATTTTATTAATAAACGTGGTGATGGGAATATTCCGCAGGCGGCAGACCTCGAACAGTTTTTTGGTCTGCAACTCGATGCCCTTGGCGGCGTCGATCACCATCACCGCCGAATCCACCGCCGTCAGCGTGCGGTAGGTATCCTCGGAGAAATCTTCGTGGCCTGGCGTGTCCAGCAAATTGAACACGGCACCGCCGAACTCAAAGGTCATCACCGAGGACGTAACGGAAATGCCGCGCTGGCGCTCTATCTTCATCCAGTCAGAGCGCGTCTGCCGCCGGTCCTGTCGCGCCTTCACCATGCCTGCCTCGCGGATGGCACCGCCGAACAGCAGCAGCTTTTCGGTCAGCGTGGTTTTACCGGCATCCGGGTGGGAAATGATCGCGAAAGTCCGGCGCGGGGGAATCCCGGCAGCCGCCTCGCTCTGGTGCAGGGCCTGGTCCATCGCGGCGCTCTAGCAAGGTTTTGCGTTTAAACCAACTCACTTTGATTTGGCGCGCGGCCCCCTCCGGTGCCATTCCACCTGCGCTTCGCACAAAAGGAACCTTGGCCACCTTCGCCCCACCATCCCCGCGCGCATACCCGCTACCACGGCACGATCTTGCCGCGATAATCCAGAAACTCATGCCCACCCGCCCCGGCGCGGCTCTCCAGCACGTCGGCCATGCCCCGCGCGCTCGTCTCCACATCGAGCGGCGCATCAAGGCCCCCCAGCTCGGTGCGCACCCAACCCGGATGCAGGTTCAAGACAGTCAGGTAATCATATGTCGTGGCGAAGGAGCGGCTAAGCCGGTTCAACATCGCCTTGCTGGCGCAATAAAGCTCGCTGCCATCATTGGCGTTCAGCTCCAGGCTGCCAAGGGCAGACGAGATAAAAGCCATCACCCCGGTTTCCGGCCGCAGCATCGGCACCAACCGCTCCGCCAGGCGCACCGGGTTGATGGCATTGGTCATCATCACGTGCGAAATCTCCTCCACCGTACTCTCGCTGAGGTTTTTTTCGCGCGGACCGTAAATGCCGGCGTTGAGCACCACCACATCGAAGATTTCATTCTTCATCCGCGCCAGAAAAGCCTCGGTTAAACTGGGGCTGTTGATATCGAGCGTATCCATCGTCAACTGCTCGTAATATTCATCGAGCCCGCCGCCAGAAATGGCTGCGCGGACCGTGGCGGTCACGTGATAGTCCCGGCGCAGGAATTCCTTGGTTAGCCCCAGCCCCAACCCGCGCGATGCCCCCACCACGAGAATATGCTTCCTGTCCCGCTTTACGGTCATCACCACTCCTTTATGCGCTGTCATGAAGAGAAGAGCTTATCCGCGCGCAAAACAAGTGCCATGCGCAAATATGTGGTTGGCAAAACATGTTTTCCTCGTTAGCCTCGCCCCATTATGAAAACCAGCCGAACCCATCTTCGCAGCGCCTTTGCCATGATTATTGGCAATGTATGGCTGCGCGCGGGGTTGCGGACAGGTTGAAGACGAATTTTCAAGCCTAGCCTGCCAACCCCGCCCGATCCTTCCGGCGGGGTTTGTTTTTTGCACAAAGCTCCCGCCCGCTACCATTGAGGAGCTTTTTGCATGTCCCCGCTGGCCTTGTTGCTGCTGTTAACCATCTGTGCCGCCGGGCTCGGTTTTGCCGCCGCCATCGCGCGCATCCGCGCCCGCGCGCGGCGTGAACCGCAAAGGCCGCCGCGCGGCTTTCGCCCAGTGGTGATCGAAGGCGGGAAAGCGGCCATCATGCCACCCCCCGCCCAAGATGCCGCACCGTGATCAGCCTCCGCCCCGCCACGAGGGCAGACACTCAGGCAATCAACCGCATCTATAATCAGCCGAGCGTACGGCGCTTCACGGATGGCTTGCCATTCACCAGCCTCACGGAATCCGCCCGGTTCTGCTGCAGCACGGAAGCCCGCATTTCCCTGCTGGCCTGCGGGACCGATGGCGCGGTGCTGGGCGAAGCCAGTCTCGGCCGGCGAAGCCTTGCGCGCCTTGCCCATACCGGCAGCCTGGGGCTGATGGTGGCGGAAGAAGCCCGCCGTCAGGGCATTGCCCGCACCCTGCTCACAGCATTGCTGGACATGGCGGATAATTGGTTGAACCTGAAAAGACTTGATCTCGGCGTGTTCGTGAATAACGAGGCCGCAATCATGCTGTATAAGTCTATAGGTTTCGAGATTGAGGCCACCCCACGCCATTACGCCATGCAGGATGGCGTGCTGGCGGATTGCCATTTCATGGCCCGTTTGCGCCCCAGCGTGGCGGTGGATCAATCTCGTCCACCGCCACGGCCAGCCCCCACGGCTCGTAAGCCCTTCACCCTGCGCGCTGTGGAACCGGAGGATATCGCCGCTCTTGCGGAGATCATGAACCAGCCCGGCGTGCGCCATGGCACATTGGTCACACCTTTCGTTACCGAGGAAAGCCTGAAGCATATCGTGCAACCGGAGGATGGCTCGCACGTTATCGGTGCGGTGGTGGAGGGCAGGCTGACCGGCTTTGCGATGCTCACACCTGGCAAGGGCCGCAGGCTGCATTCGGCCTATCTCCCGGCGCTGGTGGTGCATGATGCGTATCACGGCCAGGGCATCGGCCACGCCCTCCTCGCCGCGGCGCTGGACATCGCGGATAACTGGCTGGGCCTCGCGCGGGTGGACCTCGCGGTGATGGCGGATAACCACCACGCCATCCGGCTTTACGAAACCTTCGGCTTTGAGGCCGAGGGCCGGATACGCGGGGATGTGTTCTGCAATGGCGCCTATGCCGATAGTTTGACCATGGCAAGGCTACGCTGAACGCCTTATATTAGAGATGACTTCTCATGGGAGAGCGAAATGAGCACCGCGCATTATAAAGTCGTTCCGCATGACGGCGGCTTCGCCTACACGCTGAATGGCAGCTACTCCGAAACTTACCCCACGCATGAAGCCGCGCTGAAAGCCGCGCGCCGCGTGGCGCATGAGCAGCGCGTGCCCGGCGAGACAGGGCTGATTATGTACGAGACCGAAGATGGCGTGTGGCACACGGAAAATACCTTGGGGATTGACCGCCCGCAAACCGATGTGGAGGCTTGATCAGGCGGCGCGGCGGATGGCGGGGTAAATCGCGGCACCATCTCGCGCGCGGCGAACAAGCAGGTTTTCCGGTTTAAAGTGCCGCGGGGCCAAAAAGCTGAACGCCGCCCGCCCGGTGCCAATGCCCGCTTTTGCCAAATCGTCCCGGAAATGGCAGGCCAAAGCCTCGCCCAGTTTGCGGCTTCCCGCGTAAAATTCCAAAAGCTGTGGAAACTCCGGCCAAGTTATGTCTTGTGCCCAGCCTTCTACGCGCCACCCATCCGCCACATCCACACAGCCTCTTAACACCCCCGGCCTGGCTCTGGCATGAGCCAATACCGGGCGCAAAGCCGCCTCCAGCGCCACGCCCTGCAATGGCCTGGGCGCGCACAGAGTTATTTCGTCCGGCTCGCGATACACCTTGAACAGCGCATGAAATCCCGCCTGATTATGAAACTGGCGGCGCAGGCCGGGGCCGTCCGCAAAGCTCTCGCTCCAGGCACCCTCGGCCAGCAGGCAATCATGCGCCTCCAACTCCGGCAGAAAATAATCCGCCCCTGCCCCATCATCGTCTTGGGTAATGGTTACCCCATTCACCAAGGCGCGGGCCAGAACCAGCACACCATCCAACAGCATGGAATGGCCGGGGGAAACAAAAAGTGCCCGGTGTGGAAGCCCTTGCCCCAGCGCACCGGGCTGGATGCAGATCGGGATTCGTTCCCGGTTGCCGCGCACATCTTTCGGCGCGTAACGCTGCCAACCGATCCACTTTATCCGCCGCACCCCGCCAAAACGCGTGGGCAGCGCATCACCAATGCGCAAGCTGGCCACATCCTGCTCGCCGCGCATGGTCTGGATCATCGTGCCGCGCCGGTAGCAGATTACAATTTCCGTGCCCTGCGCTACATCGTTTACAACAAGCGGCGCGTTGGCCTGCACATCCAGCGTCACGTTGGTGCTGCCAGAGCCCAGCACCAAGCCAGCGCCAGACACAAAATTTTCGCTGCTGGCGGTGAAACCTTCCAGCAGCAGCGTGTCATTGCCTTGAAACCCGTTGATCTGCTCGCCGCCCGCAAGCTGGGCCACGCCGCCCGCCAAAGCCCAATCCGCCCCCGCCGCGAAGGAAATATCGCCAAAGCCGGAGAAGCTCGTGCCCATATCCAGCGTGCCCGCCACCGCACCTGTTAACAACAAGGTGGCGTTGCCCGCATGGTCGGCCACCTTGCCTTCAAACACCGCCCCCGCCGCCACGCCAAGCTGCGCGCCTGCCTCGGCCATATAAACGGCGTAGCTCGCCGCCAGCGTGCCCGCGTTCAAAAAGCTTCCGCCCGCCAGATCAACGCCAATGGCGGTGCCGGAGATCAGCCCGTCATTTTCCAGCGTACCGCCCTGCATGGCCACCGCCGCGTGGCCCAGGATGGTGCCGGTGTTCACCGCCTGGCCGCCGCCCATCCATAGCCCCATGAGCTGCTGCCCGCCGCCGGAGAGCAACCCCGCATTCTCAAGCACGCCATTATAAAGGGCTGCGCCGGCGCCCAACCCCACATTCCAGAGATATTGCGGGCCGATGCCACCGGTTATCTGCCCTTCGTTCACCAACGTGGCGTCGTTATTCAGCACCACTCCGTCTCCGCCGGAGACAATGCCATTGCCCCCCAGAATACTGCCCCTGTTCAGCATCGTGCCGCCAAACAGCATCGTCGCCGCCCCGCCATAGGTGCCAGAACGCCGCCGGTGGCCATCATCACCCCGGCCTCGCCACCCGAAATCTGACCGTTATTCGTTACCAGTGCGGCGGCACTCAGGCTCACCCCATAAGCCCCGCCTTCAACCAGCCCCTCATTCACCAGCGTGCCACCGCCAAGCTG
>JAGWIE010000003.1 GCA_028866445.1 Rhodospirillales bacterium
TTGGCGCCTCCTTGACGGTTCTTCACGCCATCGCCGGGCGGCTGGTGGTGCTGGTGCTCATCCTGGCGGCAGCGCTGGCGTTGGCTGTGTGGTTGACCCCCTGGGTCATCCGGCGTGCCATCGGGCTGCTGGCGCGCCTGCGCGGGCCGATGCGGCAATGGGCTGAGGCCAGAGACGGCTGGGCACGGCAGTTTGTGCGCTCGCTGTTAGACCCAGACCGTCCCGAAACGCTGGGTCTGCTGGCGCTAGGCGCCATGCTGATCGGTGGGCTTTGGCTGTTCTTCGGCGTACTACAGGATGTTGTCGCCGGAGACCCATTGGTGCGGGCGGATGCGGCGATCTTTCATTTTCTGCAATCGCTGCGCACGCCGGTGGTTGACCGCGTGATGGTGGCCATTACCGAACTGGGCGACGCGGCGGTGGTTATCCCCGTGCTTGTGGTAACATTGGTTTGGCTTGCCGGGCAGCGTGCCTGGCGCGCGGCGTTTTATGGGCTTGCCGCGGTGGCTGGCGCCAGCCTGTTTGCGTTCCTGATGAAGATCACCCTGCAGCAAACCCGTCCGGACTCGATTTTTTCTGGGTGGAACTCCTATTCTTTCCCGAGCGGCCACACCACAGCCAGCACCGCCCTGTACGGATTCCTCGTTGTGTTGATTTGCAGAGAGGTGGGAGCGCGCGCCCGGGTGCTGGTCACGCTGGCGGCGGTCTTACTGGTTGGCGCCATCGCCTTTTCGCGCCTGTATCTTGGCGCACACTGGCTTTCGGACGTGACGGCCGGATTGGCCTTCGGCGTAGCCTGGGTGGCATTACTAGGAATCGTCTATTTGCAGCATGCACGCAGGGAGGTGCGCGCCCCTGGTCTCGCGGCGGCGGGGCTCGCCGTGCTGCTCTTGGCAGGTGGACTGCATATCGGAACCAAACACGCCGTGGATATGCGGCGCTATGCGCTCACTTTGCCCGTGCGTGAAATGTCTCTCACGGATTGGCGCAATGGCGGATGGGCCAACCTGCCTGTATGGCGTGTCGATCTCACGGGCGATTATGAAGAGCCGTTTGTTCTACAATGGGCAGGATCCTTGGCACCGTTGAAAGCCACCTTGCTGGAAGATGGCTGGCAGGTGCCCGTACCGTGGGATTTGTCATCATCTGCGGAATGGCTCTTGCCCAACGCCAAGGCAGACGCATTACCCGTGTTGCCGCATCTCGATAATGGCCGGTCAGAGGCATTGGTGATGATTAAAACTGGCGACAATGTGCCGCGCGGCCAGCGGTTGATTTTAAGGGTTTGGCCGTCTGGCACGGTGCTGACCAACGCAGGACTTACGCAGCCGCTTTGGATTGGCACTGTGGTTGCAGAGAAAGTGGAGCATCTGAAGCCGTTCGCCAGCCTTGTCGATGAGCAGAATGATGTGAACAGCGCTTTGCAAACTCTCCGAATGGCCTTGCCGGGAATAGAATCGGAAAATCGTGCTCCCGCAGTGCCGGAATGGAATGGCGAGGTTTTGCTTGGTCAGTCTTGAACCGCTTAATTGATCCGTTGTTGGGCTGGGTGCAGCCCAGCACGTTGCGGCAGAGCGACAATCAGCAGGAGCATCGCGCCGATGAGCACCGCGGAAGCTCCCATCCGGCTTAATTCAAACCCACCTTGGACCAGAGGTTTGTCGAGCAGGTCGCCAACCGTGGCGCCTAGCGGACGGGTGAGGATGACTGCCGCCCAGAACAGCGCGACGTGGGAGATGCGGGTGAAGTAATACGCCGCCGCAATCAAGATGATCGCCGTGCCGAACACCACGGCGCCGTTACCAAAACCAAGACCGTTGCTGTCCGCCATCCAATCACCCAGCGCTGTCCCCAGGGTTTGAGAGGACAGGATCGTAATCCAGTAGAAGGTTTCAGTGCGGGGCGTCGCCACGCGATCCACCGAGACGCTGCCCTCAGTCCAGCGCCACACAGCCAGTGAGGCAGTCAAAAGCAGGCCCAAGAGCCGCCTCTTTTGTTTCCAATCGCGACGTCGCCCTGCCGCCGCGCCGCTTTCAGCACGGCGAGGCCATCCATGCCGGGCAGGCCAAGATCCAGCAGCGCGATGGCATAGGCGGTGCCGCGCAGCGCCTCCTGGGCGGTGAGGCCGTAGCGAACCCAATCCACCGTCATGCCGACGGATTTCAACGCCGTCACCAGGCCGTTGCCGATTAAGGCGTCATCTTCGATGAGCAGCACACGCATGCGCCGAGCTTGTGCCAAGGCGGCAGGCTGGGCAAGGGCTGTAATTTGGGGGCATAACGGGCTTCTGATGCTGGAAAATGCTTCTGTTCTCCCCTCGAATCTCTCGCAGGGCTTGTCCAGCGCCGAGGCGCGCCGGCTGCTGGCGGAACATGGCCCGAATGAAGTTGCCGAACCCAGGCGTAACCCGCTGGTCGCCTTGCTGGGTCATTTCTGGGCACCGGTGCCATGGATGCTGGAGGCGGCGGTCCTGCTCCAGGCTCTCACCGGCGCCTATCTCGAAGCCGCTGTCATCGCCGGGCTCCTCCTGTTCAATGCGGCACTCTCCTTTGTGCAGGAGGCGCGGGCCGATACCGCGCTGGCCGCGCTCAAATCGCGCCTGGCGCTCACGGCCTTGGTCCGCCGTGATGGCGTCTGGCTCGTGCTTCCGGCGCGTGAGGTCGTGCCGGGCGACCTGGTAAAACTATCCCTTGGCGCCATAGTACCCGCGGATGTGCGGCTCGCCGGAGGCAATGTGTTGCTTGATCAGTCGATGATTACCGGCGAATCGTTGCCCGTTGAAGCCAGCCCCGGTGCGGCAAGCTACGCGGGCGCCATGGTCCGCCGAGGCGAAGCGGAGGCGCTCGTGGTGGCAACGGGTGCCCGCACTTATTCTGGCCGCGCCGCCGAATTGGTGCGCATTGCCCATGGACCCAGCGCAGAACAATCCGCGATTCTGCGCGTGGTGCGGAACCTTGCCGTGTTCAACGGCTTCGTGCTGCCCCTTCCCTCCGTAACGCTTCCAGCGCCGCCTTGGTGCTGGTTTTGACCGGATCGGCAATCGCAGTCACGCCAGCAGGTTGCCCAACCACCGCCACGAACAAGGCCGTGGCCCCGCTGGCGCGCAGTTCCTCGGCTTGTTGCGTGAGCGCGCTCGTGCCAATGGCAGCATGCGGGCTTTTCACGCCGACGACATAGACAAGCAACGGCACGGCGAGGATGGAACCGCCACCGCCAATCAATCCCAGCGATAAGCCGATGAGAACGCCTGAACCGAGGCCGAGGGCGTATTGCAACAGGTCCAATGAGGTCATCCTCGGCCGCCGGGCCGGCGCGGCAAATGCTACTGAAAGGCGCAGCCAGGTTTCACGCCCAGGCGCTTCAGGATCATCGCTGCCGGGCAAAAGCCCGTGAAACCGGTCTGCAGCAGGTTGAGCCCGACAAAGCCTGTGAGCAACAGCCACCATTTGGAAACAGCCAATGCCAGCGCCAAGCTGAGCAGAACCATAAATCCGGCAAAGGACAGCACCGCCTTGTCGATCGTCATGTTCTTTCTCCTGAGTTCTGCCGTGCCCATTGCACGATCTGCTGTGCCGCCATGGCACCGGCCTGACGCGCCCGCAGCTGCCCGCCGGCAAACAGCAGCAGCGTGGGAATGGAGCTGATGCCATGGCGCGACATGGTCGCCGCCGCGCTGTCCGCATCGAGTTTCAACAGGCGAAACCGCGGCTCCAGCGCCACGGCGGCCTGCTGAAATTGCGGTGCCATGGCGCGGCACGGGCCGCACCACGCGGCCCACACATCCACCAGCAAAGGGATTCCATCATGGCGCATATGCCGCGCCAGCGCTGCCTCATCGACGGCCAAGACTGCACCATTGAACAAAGGCTTATGGCAAACACCGCAGCGTGGCGCGCCGTCCAGCCTCTCCTGCAGCAGACGATTCACCGCCGCGCAGTGGGGGCAGACAAGAGTTATGCCGGACAAACGCTTCTCCTAATGCGATTCATCGGCGAATTTATGGATATTCAGCTGCTTCATCAGATAACTTTCGTAAAACGGCTCGCTCTTCCCGGCCTTGATCTTGCGCAAAAAATATTTTTCGAAGCCGATTTTGGCGAGATGTACCCATTTGCCCTGCGCCGCCCAGTTGGCATTGCGCGGCGGAATCTGCGGCTGCGCCACGAACGCAACACCGCCATCGCCGAAATCGGCAAGGCAGATTGCATTCCAGCTCGGCCGGACCGTGGCCTCGCCGCCGCGCAGCAGGGCGCCGAGATTATGCGCCGTCGCCGTTACCATGGATTCAATCATGAAGCCGGTTTTCGGCACGCCGACCGGCACCGGGGTCTTGCCGGTCGGCGGAATGGCAACGCATACGCCGATCGAAAACACATTGGGAAATGCCGGGTTGCGCTGGTGTGCATCAGCCAGAATGAAGCCACGCAGATTTGTCAGCCCCTCGATGCCGTGGACCGCGCCGACGCCGCGGAACGGCGGCATCAGCATCGAGAAGTCGAAGGTCAGATCGTGTGTATTCTTCAGGCTCGCATCCTCGTTCAACTCCTCCACGAGCAGGTGTCCTGCGGTAATCTCCTTCACCTGTGCGTTGGTGATCCATTTGATGTGCCGCTCACGCAACTCTCTCTCCATCAGCCCCTTGGTGTCGCCTACGCCATCCAGGCCGAGATGCCCGACATACGGCTCCGGCGTAACAAAGGTCATCGGCACCTTGTGGCGAAGCTTGCGCTTGCGCAGCTCGGTATCGAGGATGAAGGCGAACTCATAGGCGGGGCCGAAGCAGGACACACCCTGCACCGCACCGATCACGACCGGACCAGGATTTTCGCAGAATTTTTCAAAGGCGGCATAGGCACGCTCGGCATGGCCGGTCTCGCAGATGGAGTGGGTAAAACCCTGCGGCCCGAGCCCGGGGATTTCATCGAAGGCGAGTTCCGGCCCGGTCGCGATGACGAGATAATCGTAAGCCAGCTGCGCGCCGCTGTTCAGCTCGACCTTGTTATCCGCCGGATGCACACGCTTTGCCCCCTCGGTCAAAAACCGGATCTTCTTCTTGGCCATCACCTTGGTCAGATCAACCTCGATATCCCGTCGCTGCCGCCAGCCCACCGCAACCCAGGGGTTGGAGGGATAGAAGTGATAGACGGGCGACGAGCCGATGACGGTAATATGGTCCTCCTTGCGGAGTTGATCCGATAGCTCATAAGCCATCAGCGTTCCGCCAAGCCCCGCCCCCAGCACAATAATTTCAGACATTTATGCATTTCCTTGTCCTTCTTTGTTGCTTTTATATACGATAATTCGTATATTCGCAACTATGAAGATAGAAGTGGATCTCATGCGCAACGCGGCCGATGAGGCGGGCGAATTACTGAAGTCATTGTCTAACCCGCACAGGTTGATGATTCTGTGCCAGCTGCTCGAGGGCGAGCGTTCCGTCGGCGAGCTGGCCGCCTTCCTTGACGTGCGGAGCTCGACTGTGTCGCAGCATCTCGCGTTGCTGCGGCGGGAAGGGCTCGTCGCCGCAAGGCGCGAGGCGCAGACGATCTTCTACGGCATTGCCAGCCATCCGGCCCGGCGCGTCTTGGAAACCCTGTTCGAGCTGTTCTGCGCCCCGGCGCAAGCCGGCATCTGCGCGCCGGACCCTCAGCACAACCCCTGCAATGAAAGATAGGACCATGGGTCTTTTTGGCAGCAAGACAAACGGATTGCGTGATTTTCTACCCGCCGAGCTTAGCTATGCCCTTTCCCGGCGCGAGGTCGTGCTCGTCGACGTGCGGGAGCCGGGCGAGCACCAGACCGCGCGGATCGAGGGCGCGGTTCTGCATCCGCTCTCCTGTTTTGATCCCGCCGCCTTGCCGGAAGGTGCCGTCGTCCTGCATTGCGGCATCGGCAAACGTTCGCGTATGGCGGCGGATCTTTGCGCCAGGTCGGGCGTCAAAGTGGCGGGCCATCTCAAAGGCGGGCTGGCCGCCTGGATGGCGGCCGGCCTACCCGTTGTCCGCGGCTGAACCGGAAGTCCCGCCCATGCCGTTCAAACGCGTCGCCCTCGCCTTTGTGCTCGTCATCGGGTCGGCGGCAGCCTCCCTGCCAGCCCGGGCTCAGCCAGCTTCCTTCACGGTCGCGGCGGAGAGCATCGCCGACCAGAAGGCGGTGTTCGCCACGGTCGAGGCCGCCCATGTCGTGCCGGCCCGCGCGCGCATCGGCGGCACGCTCATTTCCTTCCTCGTACAGAACGGCGACCAGGTGCAGGCCGGTCAGCAGATCGCCATGGTCGCCGACCCGACCCTGGCGCAGCAGCTCGAGGCCGCGGATGCCGACGTTGTTGCCGCCCGCGCGCAAGCGGCGCAGGCCGCGCTTGATTTCGGCCGCGCCCAGGCGCTGATCCGCTCGGGTGCGGTCTCCCGTTCGGTCTTCGATTCGGCGCAGACCGCGGTGAATGTGGCCAACGCCACGCTGAACGCGAAAATCGCCGCCCGCGCTGCCCTTGCACAGCAGATCGGCGAGGGTGCAGTGCTGGCCCCGATTGCCGGGCGCATCCTCACCACGCCGGTGACCGAAGGCACGGTGGTGCTAGCCGGTGACACCGTCGCTACCGTCGCCGAACAGGATTACGTGCTGCGGCTCGACATACCCGAGCGCCACGCGCTGTTCGAGCGCGTGGGCGATCCCGTGCGCCTCGACAATGGTTCGGAGACAACGCAATTCGGCAAAATCACGCTGATCTACCCGCAAATCCAGAACGGCCGCGTCGAAGTCGATGCGACCGTGCCGAATCTCGGGAATTATTTTGTCGGCGCGCGCGTCCAAGTCTGGGTCTATGCCGGCTCCCGCCCCGGCATCGTCATCCCGGAAAATTTTATCGATACGCGCTTCGGCCTTGATTATGTGGATTTGCAAACGCCAGGCGGGGCCATAGCTATTCCCATCCAGCGCGGCGCGCCACAACCGACGCCCGGCCTGCCCAACGGGATAGAGATCCTCACCGGTCTCGCCCCTGGCGAGGTGCTGCTCCCGCCTGGTAGCGCGCCATGAGCCTCGGCTTCTCGGGCACGCTGACCAAGCGCTTCATCCGTTCGCCGCTCACACCGCTCTTCCTCATCGCGGCACTGATGGCGGGGATGCTGGCGCTCGTCACCATCCCGCGTGAAGAAGACCCGCAAATCCACGTACCGATGGTGGATGTGATGGTGAACACCGACGGGATGAAAGCCTCGGATGCGGTGGAGCTGGTCACCAAGCCGCTGGAAGTGGTGCTGCGCTCCATCCCCGGCATCGAGCATATCTACTCCACCACGGTGGATAACCATGTCATGGTCACCGCCCGTTTCGTCGTCGGCACCAACGAGGACCGCGCGGTGCTGCTCGTGAACGACAAGATCCGCGACAATCTCAACCGCATCCCCATTGGCATCCCGCCGCCCCTCGTTGTCGGGCGCGGCATCGACGATGTGGCGATTCTCACCCTCACCTTGACGCCCAAACCAAACGCGGCGGCGCATTGGGATGCCGGCGCACTCACCGATCTGGCGCAAAAACTACAGGGCGAGCTGATCAAGATTCCCAATGTCGGCCTTACCTATATCGCAGGCGAGGACCCGGAACAGATCCGTATCGAGCCGGACCCCGAAAAGCTCATGCTCTACGGCGTTACGCTGCAGCAGCTCGTCGCACGCGTGCAGGAGGCGAATGAGGAGTTTTCTGCTGGAATGCTGCGCAATGACGGGCAGATGCAAGGTGTTCAGGTCGGGCAGTCACTCGACGGCGTACCCGATATTGGCCTGCTGCTTGTCACCACGCGCGATAACCGCCCCGTTTATGTCCGCGACGTCGCGAAAGTGGTCTTTGGCCCCGCACCACAGGAAGAGCGGGTTTGGGCCTTCAATCGGCAGGGGACGGGGTGGGGCCGCGCCCCTGCGGTTACGCTGGCCGTCGCCAAAATTTCCGGCGCCAATGCGGTGGATGTGGCGCAAGCGGTGTTGGCGCAGATCAAAATTCTGCAAGGCCAGCTCATTCCCGGTGATATCGATGTGCAGGTAACGCGAAATTACGGCCAGACCGCGACGCAGAAGGCCAATGAGCTGCTGTTTCATCTCAGCCTGGCCACGGTCTCGATCGTTCTCTTGATCGGCTTCACGCTCGGCTGGCGCGCCGCCGGCGTCACGGCTGTGGTCATACCAACAACCATCCTTCTCACCCTTTTTGCCGCCGAGATGATGGGTTTCACCATCAACCGCGTTTCCCTTTTTGCGCTTATCTTCGCCATCGGCATCCTGGTCGATGACGCCATCGTGGTGGTGGAGAATATCACCCGCCATTGGGCCATGGATGATGACCGCCCGCGCATCGCGGCCGCCATCGAGGCGGTGGCCGAAGTTGGCAACCCAACCATCGTGGCCACCCTTACCGTCATCACCGCGCTGTTGCCGATGTTGTTCGTAAGCGGGCTCATGGGCCCCTACATGTCGCCCATTCCGGCGGTTGCCTCGGCCGCTATGGCCTTTTCCTTCTTCGTTGCCATGATCATTGCACCGTGGATGATGTTGAAATTCTCAGGCGACTCCGGCAATCACCATCATGTCTCCGGCCTTGGCCGGCTTGGACATTTCTACATCCGTCTCGCCAGACCGATCCTGCAAACGCGCAAGAAGGCGCTGTGCTTTTTGCTCGCCGTCGGCATCGCCACAATCGCCGCCTGCTCGATGTTCTATTTCGATCTGGTTAAGGTCAAGCTGCTGCCCTTCGACAACAAGTCCGAGCTGGATGTCGTGCTCAATCTGCCGCCTGGAAGTTCGCTCGAAGATACCGAACGTATGCTTTTCGCCGCAGCGCGCATCGCCGGAGGCGAGAAGGAGGTCGCCTCTATGCAGCTTTATGCAGGCACGGCAGCGCCTTTCGATTTCAACGGGCTGGTGCGGCATTACTACACCCGCTCTTCGCCTGAGCTCGGCGAGTTGCATATCGTGCTCGCCAACAAGGATGAGCGTTCGCGCCAAAGCCATGTTATCGCCGAAGATCTGCGCCGCAAGCTCGATCTCGGCATCAGCTTACCACCCGGCGGCGTTATCAAAGTGGTGGAAGTGCCGCCCGGCCCGCCGGTCAATGCCTCGCTGCTGGCCGAAATCTACGGCCCGGACCAGGCCGTGCGCCTGGCCGAAGCCGAGCGTATAAAAGCCATTTTCAAATCCATCCCCTTCATTGTCGATGTGGATGACAGCTACGGGTTGCCGCCGCCGCAGCTCCGCCTCACCGTCAACCAGGACGAGCTCGAATATTTCGGTGTCCAGCAATCGGACGTAAATGAGACGATCAAAGATCTCTTCCTCGGCCGGGGCATCGGCTATTCCTATCGCGGGGAAGATCGTCCGCCGCTCGAAATCGCCATTGGCCTGCCCAAATCCGGGCTCGCATGGAATGACGCCATCGCGTCTACCCCGGTGCCCGCCAACGTGCTGCTGGGTGAGCGCAACGTCGTGGAGCTCGGTCAGCTCGTCAGCGCACAAACCGTTCCTGGCTCGCGCACGATCTTCCGTCGCGACGGGCATTTCGTCGACATGGTGACGGGCGAGCTCGCTGGCAAATTCGAATCCCCTATCTATGGCATGTTCGCGGTCGATGATGCTATCGCGCGGGCGAATTGGGGCAGCCTGCCCAAGCCGCAAATCCGCTTCTTCAGCCAACCCATGAATGAAGCCAAGCCCTCGCTGTTGTGGGATGGCGAATGGCAGATCACCTATGTCACCTTCCGCGATATGGGGATCGCTTTCGGCGTCGCTATTCTTGGCATCTACGTGCTCGTCGTAGCACAGTTTGGCTCCTTTAAGCTGCCCCTCGTTATTCTGGTGCCAATCCCGCTCACCCTCATCGGTATCATGCTCGGGCATTGGCTGCTCGATGCCGATTTCACCGCCACCTCGATGATCGGCTTCATCGCGCTGGCCGGCATCATCGTGCGCAACTCCATCCTACTGGTCGATTTCATCCGCTGCCGCCAGGGCGGGGACAGGCCGCTGCGCGAGGTGCTGCTGGAAGCCGGCGCCATCCGCATCAAACCAATCTTGCTCACCGCCATCGCCGCCATGATCTCAGCCGCGACCATTCTCACCGACCCTATCTTCCAAGGCCTCGCCACGGCGCTGCTATTCGGTCTTGCCTCCTCCACTCTCCTCACCGTACTTGTCATCCCGGCCATTTATGTCGTGCTGCGTGACGATGGCCGCCCCGCATCAAAATAATCCAAGAGACAAAATTATGATGCAAGATTGGCAGCCTCATTACCAACACGAATGGCGGGCTGAAGGCGCTGCGTCAGGGCGCGCCCTAAGTGATGAAGGGGTTTTCCGCATTGGCGCAAGGCGCATACGGCTATCACGCACATGAAATTTCGCGAAACCTTTTGATCGCTCTCGAATCTGATGTCACCGCGGCTGATATGCACAAAGGCTCCTAAAGTTAGAGGCCAGAGGAGGGTGATTTGGATTTCCAAAAATATGCTCGGCGAAATGTGATTGATTCGTTCTCAAGCAATGCTACCGAGGCTGTCGTCGCGATACCTGCCAAGGATGAGGAAGATTTTCTCAAACCCTGCCTAGATGCTGTGCTTGGGCAAACAGTGAGGCCAGATGTGGTCTTGCTCCTCCTGAATAATTGCCGGGATAACAGCCTGGCTTATTTGAAAACGCTGCAGGGCCAGCATCCGGAACTTATCGTCGCGGAAACGGATTTGCCGCCGCCTTTGGCGTGCGCGGGGGCTGCGCGGCGCGTGGCGCTCAACCTTGCCGCAGCGTTTATAAAGGATGGCGTGTTGCTGACCACGGATGCGGATAGCGTGGTGCCGTTGGATTGGGTGGCACGTAATCTCGCGGAAATACGCAATGGAGCAGATATGGTTTGCGGCCAGGCGCAACTGTTGGAGATGGACCGGGCAAGCCTGCCCGTGACGCTGCATCTGCATGAGGCGCGTGAGGCACAATATCTGGCGGTGCTGGATGAGATCGCCGCGATGATGGACCCGGACCCGGCGGATTGCTGGCCACGTCATCAGCAACATTCCGGTGCTTCGATGGCGATGACAATATCCGCCTATCGCCGGGCCGGCGGTGTGCCGATGGTGCGCTTTGGGGAAGACCGGGCTTTGGCCGCTTCCTTCCGGCGGGTAGATGCGCGCATCCGCCACGCGCCTGATATATTCGTCGGCGTGTCCGGCCGGCTGGAGGGTCGGGCCGAAGCTGGCATGGCCGCAACTCTGCGCCGCCGGATGGAAATGCCGGACAAGCTGGCGGATGACCTGCTTGAGCCGCTGCCTGCTGGGCTACACAGGCTGCGGGCGCGGAAGGCGCTGCGGCTGCTCTGGGCCAAGGGCGGAGATGGCCGGGCTTTAGCCCGGGCCTTGCGGGTGCCTCCGCGTGCGCTCCATACCGCGGTTGCCTTACCGTATTTCGGTGCGGCGTGGGAGCGGTTGCAGAGCCTCAGCCCAGCGTTACGGCGAGTGCCAATGCCAATGAGCGCGCTTGCAGCGCAAACCAGGATGGCGCTGCGGGTGCGAGATGATCTACGCGCCAGCTATGGCCGTGCAGCCACGGCGAAGCCTTCTGCGAAAGCCTGGCGCCGTGCTGGATAGCACTATGCCGGAAACGGATTTTTGGGCTCGCCTTGCCTCTGCCCTGCCCTGCATTCGCTCCCAGGCCGCGGCCCGGGACCAAGGGGCCCAGTACCCGGACGATGAGTTGCGCAGCCTGGTGGCGGCCGGGCTGTTCGCCGCCACTCTGCCGATTAGCTATGGCGGGCTTGGGTTCGGCATGCCCGGGCAATCAGCGGAGATGGCGAGGCTGTTTTATCAACTTGGCCATGCCAGCTTGCCTGTGGCGCGGCTGTATGAGGCGCATGTGAACGCGCTGCATCTCATTTTTCAGTATGGCAGCCCGGCACAGCAGCAACGCACAGCGGAAGATACGCTGGCCGGTGAGGTGTTTGCGCTATGGGTGACTGACCCGCCAAAGGGCGAGGCGTTGCGGCTGGAAGACGATCATTTGCAAGGAGCCAAGGCGTTCTGCTCCGGTGCGGGGCGGGCGACGCGGGCTTTGCTGACGGCTGAAACACCGGAGGGTATCCGCATGCTTGTGGTGCCTACCAACGCCGCCAGGCATATACCCAGCGGCCTGGCGCTGTCGGGTATGCGGGCGGCGATTACCGGCGAGATGGCGTTTTCAGGCATCCCGGCAGGGCCAGAAACATGGCTAGGCGCGCCTGGGGATTATCTGAAAGAGCCGGTTTTCTCCGGCGGTGCTTGGCGGGGCTCGGCCGCCGCGCTAGGCGGTTTGGGGGCATTGCTCGGGTTGGTGCGCGATGAGCTGCGCGGCCGTGGGCGCGATGCCGCCCCGCAGCAGCGCGCCCGGTTCGGGCAGATCGCGATGGCGCATGAGGCAGCACGGCTATGGGTGGCACAGGCTGGTGAAAAAGCCTGCGGGCTGCGCGAACCTAGCGCCGACATCGTGGCTTATGTGAATCTTGCCCGCATTGCGGTTGAGCAGCTCTGCATGGATGCGCTTCAGGCCACCCAGCGCGCATTGGGCCTTTCCGCCTTTATGGCCGGGGCAGAGGCAGAGCGCATCGGGCGAGATCTTGCCGCCTATCTGCGCCAGCCAGCCATAGACGAAGTACTGGACATCGCTGCCGCCCATTACTTTGCAACGCCTTTGCCAGGAGAGTTCACATGACCAAATCCGCCGGCGCTGTTCTAGCCGGTCTCGCCGCTTTGCCGGAGCTAGAGGCGCATATTTTCCTCAGCAGCAGGCGGCCGTTAATTCTGGCACCGCACCCGGATGATGAGAGCTTGGGCTGCGGCGGCTTGATCGCGGCGGCCTGCGCGTTGGGCCTGGCGCCTGTCGTGGTGATATTGACGGATGGCGCGGCATCCCACCCTGGGAGCTCAAGCTATCCGCCCGCCCGGCTGCGCGCCGTGCGCCGGGCGGAGGCGCGGGACGCGTTGAAGCTGCTTGGTGTACCTTCTGAGCAAATGCTGTTTCTCGATTATCCCGATGGCAATCTGCCTAGGCCGGAAGGCGCCGGGCTGCAGCTGCTGGACCAGCTTGCCGCCATTACCAAGCGCTGGGCCTGCGGGCTGCTTCTGGCGCCATGGGAAGAAGACCCGCATTGCGACCATAAGGCCGCCGCCAAGCTCGGGGCAGCACTGGCTGCCTCCTGCAAGCTTGAGCTATGGCATTACTCGGTCTGGGGCTGGCTGCTGCCGCGAGAGGCTTTGGTGCAGGCCGTACCTCTGCCTGGCTGGCGCATCCTCATTGAGAATTATCTGCCGTTAAAACGCAAGGCAATCGCCGCGCACAGTTCCCAGCATGGAGAGCTGATTACCGACAGCGCGCAGGCTTTTGTGCTGCCCGAGGCCCTGCTGGCCATCTCGACACGCCGCCATGAAGTGTATTTTCCAGCATGAGGGCGCAGGCTTCACGCGATGCGGCGCATTTCGAGCGGCTTTACGCGAGCGATCCCGATCCTTGGTGTTTTCTCAGCAGCCCTTATGAGCAGCGAAAATATGACCTCACGCTAGCCACGCTTGGGGAGCGGCAATTTGCCAATGCTTTTGAAGCGGGCTGCTCTATCGGCGTGTTGACCGCACGGCTAGCCCCGAGATGCAACGCGCTCCTGGCGGCGGATATGGTGGAAACGGCACTGGAATCCGCTCGGCAGCGCTGCGCGGCGATGCATCAGGTGCGGTTAGCAAAGCTGCGCCTGCCGGCGCAATGGCCGCCTGGCCGATTTGATCTGATTTTACTCTCTGAAATTCTGTATTTTCTGAGTCCGGCTGAGGTGACGGAAACGGCCAAGCATTGCCGCGCCAGCCTTGCGCCCGGCGGGTCAGTGTTGCTCGTGAATTATACCGGTCCTACCGATGACCCATGTTCCGGGGACGAAGCCGCAAATATTTTCTCAGGCGCCGCAGCGCCGTTTCTGACACAAACCCTTCATGAGCGGCATGATCGGTTCCGAATCGACTGCTTTGCTTGAATTGACGAGAAGCCAAAATTACTGACCAGCAATGGCGCGCAACGCCGCAGCGGAAAGTGTTTGCGCTGGCAAGTCTTTCCATGGGTTCTGTAGTCCCGCCAGCGCCTCCATCGCGCGCGGGATAGTCATTGCAGCGGCGCTCTCATAACGCTGCATCTCATCCCAATCGCATGGCCAAGCCACGGCTGCGCTGGCTCTGGCCCGAGGCGAGAAAGGAGCAATGGCGGTGGCGCCAGCCTGGTTGCGGAAGTAATCGATAAAAATTTTGCCCTCACGCTTGGCTTTGCTCATCGTCGCCGTGAAGCGCTCTGGTTGATCATTTTCCAGGCGCCTAGCGACATCGGCGCTGAATTGTTTGATCCTTTTGAAATCATATTTCCGCCGCAGCGGCACGACGACATGGATGCCTTTGCCGCCGCTCAGCATCGGCAGACTGGCTACCCCCAGAGCAGCCAGCACGTCGCGCAGGCGAAGTGCGGCAGACTGCACGGAGTCGAAGCCGAGGCCGGTATCGGGATCCAGATCGAAGACGAGCCGATCGGGCAGGTCCGGCTTGTCGCGTCTGGCCCCCCAGATATGGAATTCGACCACCCCCATCTGTACCGCGGTCAGCAAGGCAGCGCGGGTCCTGGGGTAGATATATTGCTCCTGCTTATCCTTGACGGCTTGGTGATCCTGCTCCGTCCAGCCCTCTCTAAAACCGGCGACGAGATGGCGCTGGAAAAAACAACTTTCGTCGACACCATCCGGGCAACGGACCAGCGAGACGAAGCGGTTATTCAAGTATGGCCAGAGCAGCGGTGTGGTTTGCTGGATATAGGCGGCGAGGTCCCGCTTCGTAAGACCGGCCTCTTGGTAGATGAGTTTTTCTGGGTGCGTGATCTTCAAAGCGGGCTTTGGCATTTCGCGTCCTATGTCATGGCGGGGTTTGTCGTCGCGCAGGGCGATAAAGCGGCCATGGCGGATTAGTCCGTCCGGCGTCCAGTTGGCGAAGCCCACTTGTGCAACAAGCTCCGGCGTCACCCAGGCCACGCCGTGCTGCAGCGCCGTCGGTACGTCGCAAGTCGGGGTATTACGGCGATGCTTGTCGCGCCAGGCCGCAAGCTCCTGCAGGGTTTCGCCATCGAATCCGGTGCCGATACGGCCGGCATAGCGCAACCCACCTTGTGCTTGCACCGCCACTAGCAGCGACGCAAAAGGGCGCCCGGGCTTATCCGATGAAGCGAAGCCGATGATGACCAACTCCTGCCCTTGCTGGCATTTCAGTTTCAGCCAATCCGGATGCCGACCGGCGCGGTAAGGTGCGTCCACCCGTTTGGCAATTAGCCCTTCCAGCTTGCGGGTGCAGGCGGCGGCAAGCAGCTTTGAGCCATCTCCGGTGAAGTTGGCGCTGAGTTGCACTGGCGCATCTGGAGCAGGGTTGGGCAGAAGCGTCTCCAATAGCTTGCGCCGGGCGCTGAGCGGGCGCGAGCGAACATCCTTGCCGGCATAGACCAATACATCGAACAGAAAACAGGTGAGAGGGGCGGGCTTGTGCCCTTTTAGTGCCGCCGCGAGAGCACCGAAATCTGTAATGCCGTCGTGCCCGACTACACAGATCTCGCCATCGAGCAGCGCGCCTTTAAGCCCCAGCCCGGCGATGGCCTCGACGATGACAGGGTATCGCTTGGTCCAATCCAACCCGGAGCGGGTGTAGATGCGCACTAACCTCCCATTTGCGGCAATGATCGCTCGGTATCCGTCATATTTGATCTCGAATAGCCATTCCTTACCGGCAGGTGGGCTATCGACCAGTGTTGCCAAGGCGGGCGCTTCAAAGCTAGGCGGTGCGACTTTGGAAGAACGCTTCGGCGGCGCGGCATCGGCGATTTCGTGCATTGAGCGGCCGGATTTCACCGACGTTGTTTCGTCCTCCAGTAAATTCTCATGGCTTCCGGCCAGCTCGTCCTGTTCTTTGATCAACAACCAGTTTTCCCGCTTTTCCCGCTCCTTGGCGCGCATGCGCACAAGCGCCCATTTTCCGTGTAGTTTCTTTCCGTATAGCAGAAAGGCGAGTTTACCCGCCTTCAGTCCCTTCGCTGCATCGCCGATCGGTGCCCATTGCCCCTCATCCCAGAGCATTACTGTGCCGCCGCCATATTGGCCTTTCAGAATCGTGCCTTCGAAATCCCCATAATCCAGAGGATGATCCTCGGTGCGCACAGCCAAACGTTTCTGCTTCGGGTCATAACTGGGGCCGCGTGTCACTGCCCAGCTCAGGAGCACGCCGTCCAGCTCTAACCGCAAATCATAATGCAGCCTGGTCGCGTCATGTTTTTGGATCAGATAACGCGCCCCGGCGGCGGTGGGATTGTCCCCGCTTGGTTCGGTGGTTTCATTGAACCGACGCTTGGCCCGGTAGGCGGCGAGGCGTTTCTTACCCGGCACGGCGGCGCCGTTTTGGCGCGGCACCATTGCTTACGCTGCGCCGCAATGCCTCCACCAGATCAACCACATTGCCGCGCTTGGTTTCGTCAGGCGCCTCATCCTCGTCCACCCGCACCTTATGCTTGGCCTTGGCCTCGATCAAAGCACGTAGCTTTTCGGTGTAATGGTCCTCAAAGGCAGCGGGATCGAATTTTTTGGTTTTGCGCTTGATCAAGTCTTTTGCCAGATCCAGCAGCTCCTCATCTGCCTCGGTCTTGCCTAGATCGGCGAAATAAGGCGCGGCACGGCGCACCTCGTCAGCAAAGCGTAGGGTTTCCAGCATCAACCCCTGTCCGCAAGGTTTCAGCGCGGCGATATATTCGCGCCCGCGCATCACGAACTGGCCAACACCCATCTTACCCGTGGCCCGCAGCGCGTCGCGCAGCACAGCGTAGGCTTCGCCGGCCAGCTTGCCATCCGGCATCACGTAATAGGGCTTGTCGAAATAGATCGGGTCGATCTCGCAGTGATCGACAAACTGCACAAGGTCGATGGTACGTTTACTTTCCAGCTTGATGTGGTCGAGATCCTCGTCTGTCACCAGCACGTAATTGCCTTTGGAGAGTTCAAAGCCTTTGACGATATTTTCGGGCTTGACGGGGCCAATGCCCGGGGCGGTCTTCTCGTAACGGATGCGTTTATGGGATTTCAAGTCGACTTGATGAAAGGACAACCGGGCGCTGCTGTTGGTGGCGGAGGCGAGCTGAACCGGTATGTTGACAAGCGCCAGACGCAGTTGACCTGTCCAGAGGCTGCGCGCGGCATTGTGCTTGGCGGCAGGGACGATTTTGGCTTTGGTCGTTGTTGAGCGCTTCGCGGCCATAGCTGTATCCAGGTAATGAGGCTCTGCGGACATTGGCTGTTTTGTTCGCCTGGCAAGCTAGTCTGATGAGGATTTCATCTGGGGTTTAGTCAGGGTCGCTCTGAATAATTGGCCATCTGGTGTGAGTTGTTGGATAAAGACAACGCATAAGGATGGATTTTCATCGCATTTTCCTGAGCGGCTATGGCCATTCGGTGCATGCATGCGCCCAGGTTTCGCAGTTGCCGCTACAGCTTGTGCATCATCAAGATATCTTTTGTTCTATTCGCAGCAGAGCCTTGCCGACATAAATATCAATTGATAGGCGTTAAGCTGAATCCCAACCAACGCCGAGAGCCGTGCCAAGCATTTTTTGCCATTAAAGATTTGGTTTAATGAAATTTTGGGGTGCGAGCGCTTAAGGGCAAAATGGACCGTAAGCGGAATGGCCAGATAAGCTGGCACCATCGGCCGATGGCCACGCCGGCAGATGACGACCCGATGCGGTCATACCGTAGCGCAGGCTTTTCAGCACGATGTCCTCGCCCTCCTTCTTCTCCCCTCGCGTAAATTGACATGGATAAGGCTCGCCGATGACAGCCATCCTCTTTGCTGCGGTGTATGATCCCCTGATGAAACCTTCGTCATCCGTGTGGGACTGCATTGCGCAAACGCTCGCGTGGGCATGGGCATTCCTACATCACGCAATGGTTTATGAAAGCGGGAGGTTGCATGCCGTTATCGGTTGAGGATTACGCACTAATCGGTGACGGTGAGACGGCGGCGCTCGTGCACAGGAACGGATCGGTCGATTGGCTGTGCTGGCCGAAATTCGACTCGGATGCGTGCTTTGCCGCGTTGTTGGGCACAGCGGAGAACGGGTGCTGGTACCTTGGCCCCGTGGCGCCCGGGCAGATTGTCCGGCAGTATCGCGAGGATACGCTGGTGCTGGAGACGCTGCACCGCACCGAAACAGGAGAGGTGCGGGTGCTTGATTTCATGCCGCTTCGTCAGGATGGCGCCGCGCTGATCCGGATCGTTGAGGGTGTTTCCGGCAAGGTGTCAATGCGGATGGTGATGCGCCTGCGCGGCAATTACGGTGCTGTGGCACCGTGGCTGGCGCCGGCGCCAGCGGGGTTTTGCGGTCATGTCGGGGCCTGCCGGTTTGTCGTGCAGGGCACGTTGGACATGCAGGCGACGGATGGCGACTTGGTGGCGTCGTTCGATATCGGAGCCGGCGAGACCCAGCATGTTGCGCTGCGCTTTGGCGCGCCAGCGGCCTCGCCTTGGGAACCAGCGGCGTTATTGGCCGACACCCAAGCCTATTGGCGTGGTTGGATCGGCCAATTCGGCAAGCAGACGGATTGGCCGGCGGCGGTCAAACGCTCGCTGATCACGCTGAAGGCGCTGGTCTATCATCCAACCGGCGGGATGGTCGCGGCGCCGACCACCTCATTGCCGGAGAAACCGGGGGGCAGTTTGAACTGGGATTATCGGTTCTGTTGGGTCCGCGACGCTAGCTTTACAGTCAATGCGCTATTGAACGCCGGGCTGCACCACGAGGTACGGGCCTGGCGCGACTGGATGCTGCAAACCATGGGCGCCGAGGCGGAGAAATTGCGCATCATGTATCGGGTGAGCGGTGAGCGGCATATTCCCGAATCGGAGGTGGAATGGCTGCAGGGCTTTAACCATGCGCGTCCGGTGCGCATCGGCAACATCGCATCTACCCAGCACCAAGCAGATGTGCATGGAGAGCTGCTGGAGGCGCTGCATCTGGCGGTGCAGGCTGGTATCGCCCCATCAGTGCATCAGCTCAACGCAGAAATGCAGTTGGTTTCCCACATTGAGGCCACATGGCACCAGCCGGGCGCGGGGCTTTGGGAGTCGCGCGGGGAGCCGCGTCATTACGTCTATTCGCGGGTGATGGCGTGGGTGGGGGTTGATAGGGTTCTGAAATGCCCAGCTAGCCGTGCTCAGGCCGGCCCTGAGCGCCTCGCCCGCTGGGAAAGGTTGCGTGACACAATCCATGAAGATGTCTGCCGGGAAGGCTTTCATCCAGGCCTCAACCGGTTCGTTGAATATTACGGCGGCCAGACTATTGATGCCAGCCTGCTGCTGCTGCCGCTGGTCGGCTTCTTGCCGATCGAGGATGACCGTGTTGCCAGCACCATTGCGGCCATTGAAGCCCAGTTGTTGGAGGACGGGCTGGTGCGGCGCAAGCCATCAGTCGGCGGGGAGGAGCAGGGTGCGTTCATCGCCTGCACATTATGGCTGGCTGATTGCCTGGGGATGCAGGGGCGGCATGAGGCGGCACGAGCGACGCTGGCGCGGGTGCTTGAGGTCGCAAATGATGTCGGCCTGCTGGCAGAGGAATATGACGTTCCCGGCCGTCATCTGGCGGGGAATTTTCCACAGGCATTGAGCCATCTCGCTTTGGTCAATACGGCGCTGGGGTTGTGCGGCCCAGTATTGCAGCGGGGCGGCGGCTAGGCGTGGCTTGGCGGATCGGGCCGCGGGGGCTCAGCGTCATCCTCTTGTGCTTCGCCGCAGGGACCACTGATGCGCTTTCTTATCTGACGCTCGGCCATGTGTTCACCTCGGCGATGACAGGCTGCGCGGCGTTGCTTTGCCTTAAGCTTGCCAGCGGCAATTATGCGGTTGTGCTGCGCGCGGGTATCGCCTTGAGCAGCTATCTGGTCGGTTGTGCGGTAGCGACAGTGTTGCAGCCGCGCGACAAGGCCCAGCTTTCAACCCCGCGGGTGTTGCGGCGACTGATGGGTCTCGAGTTTTTGCTGCTGCTGTTCTACGCCGTTTCCTCCGACGGCTCGGCCGGCGCAGCGCGGGTCTGCTGGCTGATCTTTCTCTCGGCGACCGCCATGGGGGTGCAGTCCATCGTCGCGCGCGATCTGCACGAGTCAGGCGTCAGCACGGTGGTGCTTAACCCGACGATGACCAGATTCGGCATGACGCTCACAGATGTAGCCCTTGGCCGCGTGCGCAGCCTGCCGGGCGAAAGCCGGCTTCAGGCGCTGGTGATGCTGGCTTATGCCGGCGGTGCGACGGTCACGGCGTTCGGGGTTCTGGACCATTCGGGCATCACGAGCTTACTGCCCCTGGCCGCTGTTGGGGGAGTGTTCTTGCTCTCCATTGTGCCGGGCCTGTGAGCTCGTCTCCTACATGCAAGCTTCCTGGTAGTGTGGAGGCAGATGTTGGCTCCGAAAAGCGCCAGGCCCTGATTGCCGCCGACCTTATCCAACACGCCGAAGCGCGCTTTGCCGCGCTCGACGGCAAGGCGATGGTGGTGTGCATGAGCCGCCGTATCTGTGTGGCGCTCTACGATGAAATCGTGAAATGCCGCCCAGAATGGCATAGCGACGACGATGATGCCGTGGTAATAAAGGTGGTAATGACCGGCGCCGACTCTGACCCGGTGGCCTGGCAGCCACATATAGGCAAGCGCCCCGAGACAAGGCGCGAACTGCTCGCCAAACGCGCCAAAAAGCCCCGCGATCCGCTGAAACCCATCATCGTGCGCGATATGTGGCTGACCAAATTCAACGCGTCCAGCATGCACACGATGCATGTCGACAAGCCTATGAAGGGCCACGAGCTAATGCAGGCCATCGCCCGCTACCACGGCAATGCCGTGACGACGGTGCAGGTGCTGGACGAACTAATCAAGCAGGCCCAGGAAATCCGCGAGGCCCGCGAGCGCGGCGAAGAAAGCGGCCTTAACCCTGACAAGATAGCGTTCTATAACGCCGTCGCTGACAACCAAAGCGCCCGCGACCTGATGGGTGAGCTTGCTTTGCGAATTATCGCCCATGAGTCTTACGGCAATAGTGGTACAGGCAAGAACATGATGATTGGTATCTTAGAGATCGGGTTGGTCTTCTAAGTCTTCGACGAAATGAATCAAAGGATACGATATGATACGCGATTTTCATGCGCCAGGCCGCAGCGCCGTCTATGCGGCTAACGCGATGGTCGCGACTTCGATGCCGCAAGCGAGCTTGGCCGCCATAGAGATGCTTCGTGCGGGCGGCAACGCTATGGATGCCGCCGTTACCGCGTCCGCCGTGCTTGCCGTGGTGGAGCCGCATTCCACTGGAATTGGCGGAGATTGCTTCTGTCTTTACAAACCTAAGGGCAAGCCCGTTATTGCATTGAATGGTTCGGGCCGCGCTCCGGCGGCGGCGCATCTGGATGCGTTGGGCTTGCCGAATGAGGCGGTGATGGCGGAAACATCGCCGCACTCTGTTACCATCCCCGGTGCCGTTGCCGCGTGGGAAATGCTGCTTGCCGCGCATGGGCGCAAAGGCCTGGCTGAAGTTTTACAACCCGCCATTCATTTTGCTGAGAATGGCTTCGTTGTGCCCCCACGTGTCGCGATGGATTGGGCGGCTGAGGTTGAGAAACTCCGTTCCACAAATGCCAGCGGATTGCTGGTAAATGGAGAGGCCCCTTGCATTGGCAGCATATTCCATCAACTAGCCTTGGGTAGCACGCTGCGCAAAATTGCCAGGCATGGCGCACGGGCATTTTATGAAGGTGAGATCGCCGAGGCGATCGTGAGCGAATTGCGGGGCCGTGGTGGCCTGCACACGGTCGAGGATTTCGCCGCAGGCCAAACCGCGATCGCATTTGTAGATCCTGTGAGCGGAAAATTCGCTGGGCGAGATGTATGGGAGTGTCCGCCTAATGGCTCAGGAATCATCGCGTTGATGATAATGGGCATCATGGACGGATTTAAAGGCAGCACCGACCCGCTCGATCCGTTACGGGTTCATCGTCATATCGAGGCGGCCCGTTTGGCATATCGCGACCGGGATATGTTTCTCGCCGATCCTGCTTCGGAAGATGTTCCTGTGGAGCATCTTTTGAGCGAGGCCTATCTGAGCCGTCTGCGAGACCTGATTGATGACGATAGGGCGATGGAGGCTCTGCCTTCGGCGGATGTCGTCCATCGCAACACGGTTTGCCTTTCGGTTGTCGACGCGGATGGCAATGTCTGTAGCTTTATTAACTCATTATTCGGTAGCTTTGGGTCGGGTATAATCGCCGGAAACACAGGGATTGTTTTGCATAACCGGGGGCTTGGCTTTTCGTTGCGGCATGGGCATCCAAATTGTATCGCGCCCAATAAGCGGCCGATGCACACAATCATCCCCGCAGTGGCAACCCGGAACGGTGAGGCTGAACTGGCTTTTGGTGTGATGGGGGGGCATTACCAGCCAATGGGGCAGAGTTATGTGAGCGGCAATATTTTTCAATATGGTTTAAATCCGCAGGAGGCAATCGATCTTCCACGCTACTTCCCGTCTAAAAACCGGGTGGAGCTGGAACGCGGTATTTCGCCGGCGCTGCAAGCCGCGCTGGTTGCCAAGGGCCACGACGTCGTGGTTTTGGACAAGCCCCATGGTGGCGGCCAGGCGGTCTTGATCGACCACACCGAAGGGGTGCTGATTGGTGCCTCGGATCCACGCAAGGATGGGTGCGCGCTGGGCTATTAGCTCATCCGACCCGTGAAACAGGCCGATTTCAGGCTAGCGGTTTCGGATGGGCCCGGCGGCGGTAAGCAGGGCATTTGCGTTGGCGCCGGCACGGCCTTTGATCTGGATGAGGGCATTCTTTGATTTGACTCGAGATGGCCGACTGGCAGGTATCATCACATTCGTGTGCGCTTGAACAAAGAGAGAAGCCCCACGGGAAGCGAGTATGGGGGACTGAAAGCGCGGGACTGCCAGGCGCAGGACCGCAAGGATTTGCGGGAGAAACTTGCCGGGCAGCAGCGCTACCTCTTCACCCTGATCCAGAAATTCGGCACCGATCGAGGTGCAGGGATGTTGATTTCCACCGAGATCTGAGCCGAGATTTTCATCAAGATTTGACCCGGGTTGAAGGAATGTCCCGCGTTGCGAGGGATGGTCAAGCTGCTGGTGGGTTATCCTTTCTAGTTTTCGGTTTTGTGAGGATGAATTCCATGGGCCCTCGCCTGCACAATCAGGCGCATGAAGGGCAATACAGGACATAAAACGAGGAATGACCGGGCAGGCGCTGACGACGCCTGCCCGGTCATTCCGTTTGATCCTGCCATTTCCACCCCCTCGACCACAGCCAAAATTAATCCCTCGTTCGAACCCCACCATGCCCTGTTGCAACTGGTGGAATTGATAGCGCGCGCCGCTGCCGAGGCCGATTTCCATACCCTCCGGGCAACCGGCCAAATCAAGATGCGCCGCTTCCCCTCAACCACCCTCAGTCCCTGAACGGATCATCATGACATCGCTCCATACCGCTGAGGCGGACTCCGCTTTTTGACCGGCGAGGCAGTTGCCGAGCTACAAAGTGCGGTGCCAGTTCGTGAGCTGCCTCGCTTTTATTCTTACGCTGAGGTGGTCGCCGCCTTCGGCAAGTCGACCCGCACCATCCGCTGGTGGGTCAAATCCGGCCATATTCACGCAATCAAGATCGGACGTGCCCGACTGATTTCCGAGGCAGAAATTTTTCGACTGGCCAATGGCGAGGACGCGACGGCGTCTTCCAACAGTACCGAATTGTCACAAAGCACCCTCCGTGACGAGGACTAGGCTCAGGACTCATTCTTTGAGATAGAATGCGACGGCTGCGGCGATGCAGATGGCTGAGAAGAAAGTATGTGCGCATCGGTCGTATCGCGTAGCGACGCGTCGCCAGTCCTTGAGCTTGGCGAACATGTTCTCGACTTTGTGTCGC
>JAGWIE010000130.1 GCA_028866445.1 Rhodospirillales bacterium
CTTATTCCGCTTTTGTTCATGGGCGATGTGACGGGGCGGCTCTTCTCGGAATTCGCGGTAACGCTGGCTGTAACAATCGTGATCTCGGCAGTGGTATCCCTCACGCTTGTGCCGATGCTCTGCGCGCGCATTTTGCGGCCTTCGGCGCAGGAGCATCCGGGACGTATCGCGCGCTGGGCCGAGACGCATTTTGAGCGTGTGGTTGGCGCTTATGGGCGCGGGCTTATCTGGGTTCTGGACCATGCCCGTTTAACATTGGCCGTGGCGGTGGCCACGCTGGTCTTTACTGTTCTGCTCTACATGTTTATCCCGAAAGGTTTTTTCCCGCTGCAGGATACCGGGGTGATTGAAGGGATCAGCCAAGGTGCCCAAACAACCTCTTATGCCGCCATGGCGCAGCACCAGCAACAACTGGCGGACGCCATCTTAAAAGATCCAGATGTGGTCAGCCTGACATCTTATATCGGCGTTGATGGCACCAACACCACGCTCAACCAGGGGCGGTTCCTGATCAATCTGAAACCAAAATCAGCCCGCAGCCTGAGTGCTGCCCAACTCATTCCTCGTTTGAATCGTGATGTTCAAAATATTCCCGGTATTTCGCTTTATTTGCAGCCGGTGCAAGACCTGACGCTCGATACCACCATCTCCCCCACGCAGTACCAATTTGTGCTAGAAGACCCGAATTCCGGTGACTTCGCCACCTATGTACCGAAGCTGATTGCGAAGCTGCAAGCCTTGCCGCAACTGGCTGATTTGGCGAGCAGTCTGCAAGAAGCGGGTAATTCGGTTTATATCGACATAAACCGTACCAACGCCGCGCGGTTTGGCATTACGCCCGCAACGGTGGATAGCGCGCTGTACGATGCCTTTGGTCAGCGCATCATCTCCACGATTTTTACACAGAGCGACCAGTACCGTGTTATCATGGGTGTTTCCGCGGACAGGATGACTTCCGTTGCCTCGCTGGGGAATATCTATCTGCCGTCCTCCTCGGCTTCGGGCGGGCAGGTACCGCTTTCGGCCATCGCCACGTTCACGGGGCAGAAAGTGCCGCTGGTTGTGCAGCATTTGGGGCAGTTTCCTGCGACCACGATCTCCTTCAACCTGGCGCAGGGGGCGGCACTGGGCCCGGCGGTGAACGCGATAGAGGCAGCAGAGAAACAGGTGCAGCTTCCAACTGCGATGCAGACATCTTTCCAGGGTGCGGCAGCGCAGTTTCAAAGCTCGCTTTCCAACGAGGTCTATCTGCTCATCGCCGCCATCATTGCGGTCTATATCGTGCTAGGCGTGCTGTATGAGAGTTTTGTGCACCCGGTTACAATTCTCTCCACATTGCCCTCAGCAGGCATTGGTGCGCTGATCTTTCTTTGGCTGGCGGGAGACGGGCTGGGTGTCATCGGCATCATCGGCATCGTGCTGCTTATCGGCATTGTGAAGAAAAACGCGATCATGATGATCGATTTCGCCTTGCAGGCGGAGCGCGGCGAGGGCAAGCCGCCGCGTGAGGCGATTTATGAAGCGGCATTGCTGCGCTTCAGGCCGATTTTAATGACCACACTGGCGGCGATGTTAGCGGGCCTGCCGTTGATCTTCGGTGGCGGCATGGGATCTGAGCTGCGCGCCCCGCTGGGTATTGCAATTGTAGGTGGCCTGCTGGTCAGCCAGGTTCTTACCTTATTCACTACGCCGGTTATCTATCTCGCTTTCGACGCTCTGGCATTGCGCTTGCGCAGGCGCGCGGGATGAACATCTCCTCGATTTTCATCCGCAGGCCGGTGGCGAGCATTTTGCTCACCATTGGCATCGCCCTTTCCGGCATTTTGGGCTTCACCCGTATGCCTGTGGCGCCACTACCGCAACTGGCATTTCCTACTATTCAGGTGCAGGCGCAAATGGCAGGCGCCAGCCCGGACACAATGGCCGCCACGGTTGCCGCCCCGCTGGAACGGCATCTTGGTGCGATTGCCGATGTGACTGAGATGACCTCACAATCTGGCGTTGGCACCGCGCAGATTGTTCTGCAATTTGGGCTGGACAGAGACATCAACGGTGCCGCGCGCGACGTGGAAGCGGCGATCCAGGCAGCGCGCGCGGATCTACCCTCAACTTTGCGTTCCAATCCAACTTACCATGAGTTCAACCCAGCCGACGCGCCGATCATGGTACTGGCGATGACATCGGATACGATGACGCCAGCACAGCTTTATGATTCCGCTGATACGTTGCTGGGCCAACAGTTTTCGCAAGTGAGCGGCGTGGGCGAGGTGGAACTTGGTGGCTCCGCCTTACCGGCCGTGCGGGTGGAGCTACAGCCCGGACCTTTGGCGAAATATGGCATAGGGCTTGAGGATGTGCGGGCTGCATTGGCGGCGGCAAATGCCAATTCCCCAAAAGGATATTTCGACGTTGGCCCCACGCGCTACCAGATTTACACCAATGACCAGGCGACATTGGCGGCGCAATACAGGAATTTGATAGTTGCCTACCGCAACGGGCAGGCGGTGAAACTCTCAAGCGTCGCGGACGTACAGAACTCTGTCGAAAATACGCAAAACGCCGGATTTTATAACGGTCAGAAGGCCGTGCTGGTTATCATTCACGCAACGCCAGACGCAAATATTATCAAAACCGTGGATGCCATTAAGGCTCTGTTGCCGCAGGTGCGTGCAGCATTGCCGCCTTCGGTGAATATCCGTGTGGCGATGGATCGCAGTCAATCCATCCGCGCCGCGGTGGATGACACGGAGCGTTCGTTGTTCATTGCCGTGCTGCTTGTAGTGGCGGTGGTGTTTATCTTTTTGCGCTCACCGCGTGCCACACTCATCCCCGGCCTGGCCGTGCCGGTTTCCATCATCGGCACGTTCGGGCCGATGTATCTGCTGGGCTTTTCCATCGACAATCTTTCACTTATGGCGCTTACGGTTGCCACTGGTTTTGTGGTGGACGACGCCGTGGTGGTGACGGAAAACACCATGCGGCATCTTGAAGATGGCATGGATCCGTTGCAGGCAGCCCTCCGCGGCGGGGCCGAGGTAAGCTTCACCGTGCTTTCCATGAGCCTCTCGCTGATTGCGGTCTTTTTGCCGATTCTGCTGATGCCGGGGTTGCTCGGCATGTTGTTCAAGGAATTCGCCGAAACGTTGTCATTGGCAATTCTCATTTCGCTGCTTGTCTCGCTCACCATCACGCCAACCTTATGCGCGATTATGCTGCGGCAGCAGACGAATGATCATAAGCCGCATAGATGGCTGGACGCGATGGAGCGCGGCTTTATGCGCACCAGAGACGGTTATGAGCGGTCTCTCCGCTGGGCGTTAAGGCATTCGCGTCTCATCGGCGCGGGATTTTTATTGACAATTATACTTAACATCGCCTTGTTCGTGATCGTGCCGAAAGGTTTTTTCCCCGAGCAGGATACCGGGCTGCTCATCGGCAACATTCAGGCCGATCAATCAACATCCTTTGCCGCGATGACACAAAAACTTAAGCGTGCCCAGGCGATTATCCAGAAGGACCCTGGCGTGGAAGCCGCTGCGGGCTTCACCGGCGGGCGGTCCACCAACACGGCGATGATGTTCATTACACTGAAGCCTTTGGCCCAGCGACATCTTTCCGCGACCAGGATCGTCGCCAGGCTGCGTCCGCAACTGGCGAAAATCGCTGGGGCGCAAACTTTCCTGGTTCCTGCACAGGATTTAAGGGTAGGCGGGCGGCAGAGCAACGCTGAATACCAATACACGTTAACCGCCGATAGCTCGGCGGATTTGCAAACCTGGGTGCCCAAGATTGTCACCGCCTTGAAGCAGGACCACGCGCTGGTTGATGTAAATTCTGATCTGCAGAATGGGGGGCTGGAGACAAATATCCAGATTCAGCGCACCCAGGCGGCACGTCTTGGGCTGACGCCGCAGGAAATTGACGCGACACTTTATGATGCGTTCGGTCAGCGCACGGTTTCCACGATTTATAACGAGCTGAACCAGTACGAGGTGGTGATGGAATTCGCCCCGCGTTACCAGCAAACCCCTGCGGATCTCTCGCGGATTTATGTTAGTACCTCCGGTGGCAACGCCAGTGGCACAGGTGCCACACAGCTTACCGCGGGTGCCGTTTCCAGCACCACCACAACGGCTTCCAGCCAGACCACAACCGTGGCGCTGGATAGTGCGACCAACGCCGCCATCAATGCGATCTCCGGTAGCAAGAATTCATCCTCGGGCACGGCAGTCAGCACCAATCAGGAAACGATGGTGCCGCTTTCGGCATTCGCGACAATCGCCACCGGCACCACGCCGGTTTCGGTTAATCATCAGGGCGGGCAGATTGCGGCGACAATCTCTTTCTCTCTTCCGGCAGGTATTGCGCTTAGCACTGCGGCGGCGGAGATTCAGAAAACGATGAATAATCTGGATGTGCCGCTCACCATTAAAGGCAGTTTCGCGGGCACCGCGGCGGCGTTCAAATCCTCTCAATCGGCTGAGCCGTTGATTATTCTGGCGGCACTCGCGGCAGTTTATATCGTGCTTGGTATTTTATATGAAAGCACAATCCACCCTCTTACCATTCTCTCTACCATTCCTTCGGCGGGTGTGGGGGCTACGCTGTTTTTGCTGATTTTGAATACGCCGTTAACCATCATCGCCCTCATCGGCGTGATCCTGCTCATCGGCATCGTGAAAAAGAACGCGATTCTGATGATCGATTTCGCATTGGCCTTGCAGCGCGGTGAGGGACTGGCATCGGAAGAGGCGATTTTCCGCGCCGCCATTCTGCGTTTTCGGCCAATATTAATGACGACTTTCGCCGCGATTCTTGGGGCTTTGCCGCTGGCCATCGGCATCGGCCAGGGTGCCAGCCTGCGCCAACCTTTGGGGCTTACGATCATCGGCGGTTTGCTGGTGAGCCAGGCGCTTACCTTGTACACAACGCCGGTTCTGTATCTCTGGCTGGAACGGCT
>JAGWIE010000131.1 GCA_028866445.1 Rhodospirillales bacterium
TCAAACGATTTCGCCGAAACGTCAGCCGCGCCATCAATGGTGCTGGCGGCGGTCTCTGCGGCAATCGCGGCTTTGGCTTTCGTCGCGCTCATCTAGGTGTGCTCCCGCTATGATGATCATCGCTGCACAGCCCCAACCGGCGAGCCATCACGGAACATACCGCAATGCAGCAAACGCCTTATAAGAAAAAACGCTCTAGGCCGTCAAGAAAATATTGTGCGGCGCACAAAAAATTAAAATATAAAATTCAACATTCAGGCCTTTATGGCGACGAAAATTTGTCAAAACGCCCCGCCTGCACAAAACTCGCAAGGTAACCCGTTCAATTTTTTGTTCTTTTAACGTTAGGATTTGCGTTAATCGCTGGACAGGATGCGGCCCGGCTGTTTAAAACCGCCATGAATCGTTATGCGGGGTGACGAAGAATGCGGATGCGGAACAAAGGAGGCGTAGCTAAATGGGTGCTCGCCGGATTATATCTGGCAGGCTTTGCTGCCTTCAGCCCGGCCTCCGCGCATAAAAAGCATCACATTCTTCACCATTATATCTTCCATCCCGCGCCTGATTTCAGCGCTCAGCCAGACATCTCCTCCGGCTTCGGGCCAACCTCCCCAGGCATCAGCTCCATCGTTATGGATGTTAATTCTGGTCAGGTTGTTTCCGCTCAGGGCGCGGACACTCCTCGTTACCCTGCTTCCCTCACTAAATTAATGACGCTCGATCTCGCTTTTGAAGCGTTAGATGCAGGGCGCATGACGCTGGACACGCAAATTCCTGTCTCTGAACATGCCGCCGACGTTGAGCCTGTGAAGCTTGGCCTGCGCCCCGGCAGCACAATTTCCGTGCGCAGTGCCATTCTGGCGATGACGACAATGTCCGCCAATGATGCCGCCACCGCGCTGGGCGAATATCTGGGTGGTGGCTCTGAGGCGCGTTGCGCCCAGATGATGACTCTGCGCGCCCACGCGCTCGGCATGGCGCAAACCGAATTTGCCAATGCATCTGGCCTGCCCAACCCCAACCAAGTGACGACAGCACGGGATTTAGGGCTGCTGGCCCGGGATTTGGTTCTGCACTACCCGCAATTCCAAACCTTCTTTGAAGTGACCTCCTTCGATTTCCGGGGCCGCAAAGTGTTCAGCAATAACGGAATGCTGAAGAGCTATTACGGTGCCACTGGCATGAAGACCGGCTATACCGACCTCGCGCGGCACAACCTTGTTACCTCCGCCGACCGTAACGGCAAGGAGCTGGTCGGTGTGGTGCTGCATGAGCCAAGCTGGGGCTACGCCTATGGGCAGATGACCGCCATGCTGGATGGCGGTTTTGGTGGCCATGTGCCAATGACCCGCGCCATGGTGGCAGCAGCCAGCAACCCGGCGAAACCGGACATGACCGCGAAGATGCCACAGGTTGAAACCGTGGCGAGCCGCACTCCTACGCCAGCCACACAGCTTCCGGATTCTATCCGCCAGCCAGCTGGCGCCACCCGGCATTGGGTCGCGCAGCTTGGCCTCTATTATTATAAGACTAATGCCAGGATAGTTGCTTTAAAGGCTCGTGACCTGCGTGGGCGCGGCATTGCACAGATTGAGCATGTGGAGCGCCACGGCAAAGATTTATGGCTGGCCCAACTCACCGGGCTTACTTATGCAGGCGCGCACGATACCTGCCGAGCTTTGAATGCACATGGCAACCAATGTGATGTGCGGCCGCTGGCTTCCGACCATCTGGCCATGCTGAGCGAAGCGGACGGCACCTAACCCCTCGCCCGGTGGTTGGCCTGCGGCTTGAACAGGTCTATGGGCGGCCAGCATGTTCATTCCTGGTTTAACCACGATTCTGGCCGCGGTGGCGGGGATACAATCCCTCCAGGCGGCCACCATCATCTCCGGCACCTTCATACTGGAGGATGCCGCGACCCTGCTGGCCGCCATGCAGGTGGCATCCGGCAATCTTTCCCTGAAACTGGCCCTGGGCTCGCTTTATGTTGGCATCGTGCTGGGTGATCTAGGGCTGTACGGGCTGGGGCGGCTTTCGGCCACCCATAGCTGGGCAAAGCGCATAGTGCCGCAAAAGCGGCGAAATATCGGGCATGAATGGGTCAAGGGCAAGGTCATCCCGCTGGTGCTGGTTAGCCGCTTCATCCCCGGCCTGCGCCTGCCCACCTACACTACGCTTGGGTTTCTCCAGGCATCATTCTTGCAATTCGCCCTGGCGGCGATCATCGCCACCCTCATCTGGACAACCGGGCTGTTCTTCATCAGCCTGCGCCTTGGCGTGCTCATGGCGCATTACCTGGGCGTTTGGCGCTGGGCCGGGCTTGCCGTCCTTCTCCTCATCATCATATTCGTGGGGCGGCTGGCCACGAAACTCTATAATCAAAGGAACCCGGAATGAGCTCTGCATCGTTGGCCACCTATACGGCCAAGCTCAGGCGATCCGCGCGCAAGCGCCCGGTTTCTTTCTTTGAATTCTGGCCAAGCTGGCTGTTTTATGCCCCGGTTGTGGCCTTCTGGGTGCTCAAATCCATCCGCTACCGCAGCATTACCCTGCCCTCACTCGCCAACCCGCCCATCAATGCGGGCGGCATTTGCGGTGAATCCAAAAACGATATTCTGGGCCTTGCCGGGCCAGCCGCGCGCCCTTGGGTGGCCCCTCACGCAGCCCTTACCGTTTCAGGCCACGTAGATGCGGACGACACGCGCCGGGCGCTGGCGGCGATGGAATGCGCCGGGCTGAAATTTCCCGTCGTGGCAAAGCCCGACATTAGCTGCAACGGCGTTGGCGTGCGGGTGGTGCGGGATGTTGCGCAACTGGCCGATTACCTCTCTGCCTTTCCCCGCACGGCCACTCTGCAATTACAGGCACTGGTGACTTACGAAGGCGAGGCGGGCATTTTCTATATCCGCCATCCCAATGAGCGCACCGGCCGCATCACCTCCGTTACGCTGAAATACCCGCCCGCTGTGGTGGGCGATGGCCGCCAGACCGTGAAGGAGCTCATCGCTGCCGATGACCGGTTGAACGCCATCTCGCATATTCTCCTGCCCAAACTCGGCACCAGGGCAGCCATGGTTCCCGCACCAGGCGAGCATATAGCGCTGGTGTTTGTCGGCAATCATTGCCGCGGTTCCACCTTTAAAAACGGGCTTTCCATCGTCACCCCTACCCTTGCCGCCCGTATTGACGAGATTATGCAGGACATGCCGGGCGTGTATTTCTCCCGGATCGACCTGCGTTATGATAATCTGGAGGCTTTGCGGGAAGGCCACGGCTTCAAGATCATTGAGTTCAATGGATCAGGTTCCGAGGCCACTCATATCTGGGACCCGGAAATGACCCTGGCCCGCGCCTATAAGGACCAGTTTTTCCATTACGGCGAATCCTTTCGCATTGGCGCGCAAATGCGCGAAACCGGGCTTAAGCCCATCGGCCCGCTCAACCTGCTGGCCCTTTGGCAGCAGCAAAAGCGGCTGATGCGCGCTTATCCGGCGAATGATTAAACCGGCTTAAAGCTCCCCCGCTGCCACGAATGCTGCCGCGGGGCCCACCCGCTCCGCGGAACCACCCACCTCCAGCCTACGGCGAGGCAAAGCATCCGGATATTCCTGTACCAGCCAATTTACCATCGCCTCGCGCACATCACAGCGCAAATCCCACAACACCCCGGCGTTGCGGGCGCTCACCAATAGGCGGAGCTCCACCGTGGCACTGGGCAGATCGGTCATCTGCACCACGGCCACCTTGCGGTCCCATTTTGGGTTGGTCTCTACCACCGCGCGCAGCTTCTTCCGCACCTTCTCCACCGGCACGGTGTAATCCACATACAGCATCACCGTGCCCATCAAATCGGCAGAGGAATGCGTCCAGTTCTGGAACGGTTGTTCGATGAAATAAGAAAGCGGCACAATTAACCGCCGCAAATCCCAAATGCGGATTACCACATAAGTGCTGCCAATCTGCTCGATCCAGCCCCATTCCCCTTGCACCACCACGGAATCCTCCAGCCGGATCGGCTGCGTCAGACCAATTTGGATTCCAGCCAGCAAATTGCTCAGAAGCGGCCGCGCCGCCAAGCCAACCACCAAGCCTGCCGCACCGGCGGATGCGAACAGGCTAACGCCATATTGCCGCACAGCACTACTCGTCATCAGCGCCAGCCCAATCGTCAGCAACACCAGCAGCGTGCGTATCGCTGTGCGCAAAATGCCAATCTGAGTGACATGTTTGCGGGCCAGAAGATTGTTGCTGTCAGTTTCGAATCTAATACGCGATACGTACAGGTCCGCGAACATATCCAGCGTGTTCATCACGCTCCAGCCTATCGCCACCACAACCGCCGCACCTAGAACATGCGCCAGAATATTGGCAGCCCTAGCGTTGAGCGGGGCAGCGGGCAGCACTGCACTCACTGCCCCTAATACCAGCAGCGCGCAGGTTGGCCCTTTACAGCGTACCACCAGCATCTGCGGCACCTGGCCATAGCGCGTGGCAAAAGCGGAAAGGCGGCGCACAACCCAGCGGCATAACGATGCGGCCAATGCAGCCGCTGCCACCAGCATCACCGTTCCTGCGACCCAGGAGGGGACGATATTGTAAACCCACATGGCCAAGGCCCGGGCGTGATCCAACATGGAAGGCTTCTCCGTGGTTGATCATGTCAGGATGGTCGGGAGTTAACCCCCTGCCGCGCATGATTAAACCCCCGAGGACATGATCATTCCTTAATTTACATGAAGGAAACCGGGTCCACGTCCACATCCAGCTTCACGTTGCGGGGAATGGGCACTTGCGCCAGCCATTCCCGCAGCACGGGCTGAACCGCAATCTCCTTCACGGTTTTCAACAATAAACGCCGCCGGTGCCGCCCCCGCAGCAAAGCAATCGGCGCCGGGGCGGGGCCTAGAACCTCCACCCCCCGTTGGCGAGGTGCCGCGCGCGCCAAAGCGCGGGC
>JAGWIE010000132.1 GCA_028866445.1 Rhodospirillales bacterium
CCTAGCCCGGCAGCAAGCAACCCCGCCCCGGCAAGGCCGGCGAGCAAACCGCCCCAAAGATAGCGCGCCCGGTGCGGTACGCCTGCCGTCGCGGCCAGAACAATGCCGACGATGAGCCCGGCTTCCAAAACCTCGCGAAATACAATGATGAAGCTGGCCAGCATCTACTTGGCTTCCACAATGCCGTGCGCGGTTTCAGGGTGATAATCATCGTAGAATTTATACTGCCCAGGGCTCAACGGGCCGGCCATAACGGCGATGGTTTGGCCGGGCATGAGAATTTTTTCCACCCTTAAATCCGGACTTTCGAACTCATCCGGCGTGGTATCGTGGCTGGTAACCAGCAGTTTAAACCTGCTGCCCGCCGGTACGACGATATGGTTGGGCGTGAAGTGATGAGCGGCCAACACCAGGCTGAGAGGTGTGGCCATGCCTGCTAAGGGCATAAGTGACGCCATAACCCCAAAAGCCAGGCACCTATAATAAATGGCATTGTTTGCCATGAAAGCCACGCTCCACCAATTGCAAATGATTATCGATTGCTTTAATAGCAATTATTGAAAATAATTCTTAATAGCAAGTGGCTTGACCAAATAATATCCTGGGGTAACGCAGTATGACTTTTGGAGTTGAGGTTGCTAATGCGCTCGATCCATATCGCATTCCCGCCAACTGGCTGGTGGCATTGTATAATCGCGATATAACGGTGGCGCTTCAACCGTGGCAGTTTTTAATTCGCGCTGTGCATGTGTCGGCCGTTTGCGTATTTTTTGGCGCCTTGTGTATTTTAGACCTGCGCTTGCTGGGTTTTGCGCCAGACCTGCCGGTTCGGCCATTGCTGCGTTTGGTGCTGCCGGTTGTGTATGTCGCATTCGGGCTTGCCTTTTTAACAGGCTTCACATTGTTCTTTTACGACCCCGTGGCGGTTGGTAGTCATGACTGGCTGACGCCGAAGCTGCTATTTGTCGCATTGGGCGTTATGAATGCGGCCTGGTTCAACAGGCGCTATCTGTCGCCCCAGCTTGCCTCAACCGATACGAATGTCCATGCAGGCCATTGGGCGGCCTTTGTCTCGTTGGCTCTATGGGGTGCGGCGATATTCTGTGCGTGCCTTAACGCTGAACCGCCGCCACGGCTGTATCTGGGAAGCTGAATTGTCGCAGCGTAAAGCGCTTCTACGCCTCACCACTGTCCGGCATTGTGACACGGGCAAGAACGCCTTTCACACCATCCTTGCGGTTACACACCTCAAGGCCGAATCCGTGCCGCGTGGCTATACGGCGTGCGATGGCGAGGCCAAGGCCAGAGCCCTCCACCGCTTGTGGCGCAGCGCGAAAGAAACGCTCAAAAATATCTGCCTCCGCCCCTGCCGGCAGGCCGGGGCCGTTATCCTGCACTTCAACTGAAAACCCGCCTTCCGCCGGCTGCAAAGAGACATCTACCCGACCACCAGTAGGTGAGTAGATGAGTGCATTTTCAATAAGGTTGGCGAACAGAGTCTGTATCTCGTCCTCAACGCCGCGGACCATTGCAGGTGGAGTGATGGCGGCGCCAAGATCAATGCCATTGCGGCTGGAAAGAGGTGCATGGTCCGCCACACAGGCCAGAAGCAATTCGGCGGCATCCACGGCCACAGGGCAGGGCGCTTCTGGCTCGTCCAGCCGCGCCAGCCGAAGAAGCTGGCCCACCAGTCCAGCCGCTCGCCGTGCCGCAGCGGCCAATGCCTCCAGCCTCGGGCGCTGGTTAGGCGCGGGCTTATCCGCCATGAGGTTGCCGGTTTCAATTTGCATGGCCGCGATGGGCGTGCGCAGCGAATGCGCGGCGTCAGCCAGGAATCGCTTTTGGGCTTCCAAAGCCGTATTCAAGCGTAAAATCAGCCCGTTCATGCTTTCGACCAGCGGGGTCAATTCGGCTGGTACGTCTGTGAACGGTAATGGTGCGGTCGCCCTGGCACCGCGTGTGGCCAGATCGTGGGTCAGGTTGTCCATTCGCCGCAATGTACGGTGCAGCGCCAGCCCGCCCACCAACCAGGTAAGCGGAATAAGCAGCAGCACGGGCAAGGCGGCCCCCAGCGCCGCGCTGCTGGCAATTTCTTCGCGCACCCTCATGCGTTGAGCAACCTGGATGCTCTGGCCCGCATCACGCAACATATACGCCCGCCAAATCTTTTGGCCCACCTGCACGGTGGCAAAGCCCGGCTTTGGCAGAAGTGGAATGTTTGCCCCGGGTAGGGATTGGTCCAGAACATGTCCCGCCGCATCCCATATGGTAATGGCAAAACGGTCTTCCGGGTCTTGGTCTGGGGCCTCGGGCGCGGTAGCGGCGATCAGCTTCGGCCCGGCGTTCAGTGCAATCTGCCGGAGTTGCCCGTCCAGAAACGAGGCGGTCTCATGCTTGCTATATGAATACGTCGCGGCGGCGGTGATGCATCCGGCAATAGCCAGCATGAGGGTGATACGGGTGAGAAACGTATGGCGGAGTGAGGGTGCATGGTTCATTTTGGTACCATCCAGCCCGCGCCGCGGATATTCAGAATGACGCCTTTGCCGAACTTACGCCGGAGGGAGTGGATCAGCACCTCCACGGCATTGCTCTCAACCTCTTCGCCCCATCCATAAATATATTCCTCAATCTGTACTCGTGAGAAGATATGCCCCGGCCTTTCCATCAGAACACGCATGAGTGCGTACCCGCGCGCAGACAAAGTTTCCGTTCGGCCACCGCAGGAGAATTGATGTGTAGCGGTGTCTAGCACGGCCTCACTTGTGATTAACCTGGAGTCTGTCTGCCCCGCGCGGCGGCGCAGCAGGGCGCGCATCCGGGCCAGTAGTTCCGGTACTTCGAATGGTTTAACCAGATAATCATCTGCCCCATGGTCCAGCCCCGTCACCCGGCTTTCAACCGCATCGCGCGCCGTTATGATCAATACAGGGGTTTCAATGCCATGCTGACGGGCGGACTTCAGCACTGTCATGCCATCCGCGCCGGGCAGGCCGAGATCAAGCAGGGCAATCGCATAAGCCGGGTCTCGCAATGCTTCCAGAGCCATCAAGCCGTCACGCGCCCAATCCACGGCCATTCCAGCCGCCTTAAGCGCGGCAACCAGGCCATCGCCAATCTGTTTATCGTCCTCAATCAGCAACACGCGCATGAACCGAAAATGGTTGAAACCACTCTCCCCGGCAATAGTTCTGGTGCCAGAGAATCCGAATTGACGACGATACACAATGGAGACTTCCGTGCTTAACTCAGCTTTGCCGTGAGGTATGTCTTTTACCCATGGAGAGCGGTAACTATTACCCATGGAGAGCGGTAACTATTCTTTATGAGAAAAAAACAACTTCCCGGCGATCGGCTAACCGATGGTGACTATCAGACGCTTGCCGCGATACGCCTGGCGCTTCGCCGCTTCATGCATTTCAGTGAAAATGCAGCGAAAAGCGCCGGGCTGACGCCACAGCAGCATCAGGCTTTGCTTACCATCCGGGCCGCGCCAGAGAAGGTGCTTGCCATTGGTGAACTGGCGGAACTCCTCGTTATCCAGCCGCATACCGCAAGCGAACTGGTCGACCGTCTTGGAATAATCGGCCTCGTGCAGCGCCAGCCAGACGAGAAGGACCGGCGCATGATGAAGCTTCATCTTACACCGGCAGCTGAGGAGACGCTTCTTTCTCTCTCAGTCGCGCATAGAACAGAACTGCGTCGGCTTCGTCCGCTATTGGGCGCATTGTTAAGCAAGCTCGAATAGTTCGACTTGATTATATCGTAAGACGATATATATCTCCGCCCAGTTTGTAATTGCGGCGGTATTGTAATGGCGGCGTCCGGCGGAAAGCACGGAATTTTAGAAAAACTGGGAGATTTCACGACCGAACCGAGGGTTTTGGCCATCGCTGCGATGGGTGTTGTGGCGGGTTCCGGTGGAATGGTTGCAGCCTGGCTCCTTCTCCGCCTTATCTCATGGGTCACTTCATTCGCGTATTTGGGACATCTTTCAAGCGGAAACGGAGCGCCCGCGCATCTGCCGGTGTGGACGGCTGGCGTGCCAGTTATAGGCGGCCTGGTTATAGGTTTAATGGCGCGCTACGGCAGCGAGAAAATACGCGGGCATGGTATACCAGAGGCTCTGGAGGCAATTATACTCGGCGGTTCGCGCATGGGGCTGAAAATTGCCATCTTGAAGCCGATCTCCTCAGCGATTTCCATCGGCACTGGCGGTCCGTTTGGTGCCGAAGGGCCGATCATCATGACCGGCGGAGCCATAGGCTCGCTGTTTGCTCAACTTTTTGCGCTTACCGATATGGAACGCAAAACCCTGCTGGTAGCGGGTGCTTGTGCGGGCATGACCGCGGTTTTCGGTACGCCGGTTGCCGCCATGCTGCTCGCCATTGAATTGCTATTGTTTGAGCTGAAACCGCGCAGTTTTTTGCCTGTTGCCGTTGCCTGCATTACCGCTGCGTTGGAGCGCAGTTGTTTGCTAATGTCCACGCCGTTATTTCCTTTTTCCGGTAAGGTCATCGTGGACCCTGTGCACGGAATCGGCTGGGTTGGGCTTGGCCTTGCGGTTGGCTTCGGCTCAGCACTGCTCACCATCATGGTCTATGCTGCGGAGGACTGGTTTGCGCGGCGGAAATTGCATTGGATGTGGTGGCCCGCCCTTGGCGGGTTGGTGGTTGGCCTGGGCGGGTTAATCGACCCCCGCGCATTGGGCGTTGGCTACCCGGACATTGCACAAATGCTTGCAGGTACCCTGGCGGGCTTGTCTGCGTTGCGGCTCATGGTGGTAAAAGCCGTCATCTGGTCCGTGGCTTTGGGCTCAGGCACGTCTGGCGGCGTGCTTGCACCGCTGTTGATAATCGGAGGCGGATTAGGTGCGGTATTGGCACCCTGGTTGCCCGCTGCAGCACCAGGGTTTTGGGCGGTTCTGGGCATGGCTGCGATGATGGG
>JAGWIE010000133.1 GCA_028866445.1 Rhodospirillales bacterium
AACACCGGTTCTTTGTCCTCCTGCATGTCCTTCGCATAGGCCATGGGCAGGCCCTTCATCACGGTGAGTAGGCCCATCAGCGCGCCGTAGATTCGGCCGGTTTTGGCTTTCGCCAGCTCGGCGGCGTCCGGGTTGCGCTTCTGCGGCATAATGGAGGAGCCGGTGGTGAACGCGTCCGACAGCTCGATGAGTTTATAGGGCGAGGAGCACCAGATGATGATTTCTTCCGAAAAGCGGGAGAGATGCATGGCGCAGATGGAAAGGGCCGAGAGAAATTCCAGCGCGAAATCACGGTCTGAAACGCTGTCCAGCGAGTTCGCGGTCGGCCGGTTGAAGCCCAGCGCCTCGGCGGTGGCAAAACGGTCGATGGGAAAAGAGGTGCCAGCGAGAGCCGCCGCACCTAGCGGGCATTCATTCAAGCGCGCCCGGGCATCCTGCAGCCGCCCGGCATCGCGGGCCAGCATTTCCACATAGGCCAGTAAATGGTGACCAAAGGTAACTGGCTGGGCGGTTTGCAGATGGGTAAAGCCAGGCATTACCGTGCTTGCATGCTCCGCCGCGCGTTCAGCCAGTGCCTTCATCAGGCCATGAATCTGCGCCAGAACACCGTCTATGGCATCGCGCACCCATAGGCGGAAATCCGTCGCCACTTGGTCGTTACGGCTGCGGGCTGTGTGCAGGCGGCGCGCGGCCTCGCCGATGCGCTCGGTCAGCCGCACTTCTATGTTGGTGTGGATATCCTCCAGCGCTTCAGAGAATTCGAACCGCCCGGCTTCGATCTCGCCGGCGATTTCCTCCAGCCCGGCCTTGATGGCGGCGTGATCCTCATGGGTAATGATCCCCTGCCTCGCCAGCATCGCCGCATGGGCCTGGCTGCCGGTAATATCCTGCCGCCAGAGCTTGGCATCGAAGCTGATCGAGGCGTTAATGGCCTGCATCACCTCGGCGGGACCGGCGCCAAACCGCCCGCCCCACTGCAATTGGCTTTTCACCGGAGATTTGTTTTTGTCCGTCAAACCTAAACGCCCTTTGCTCACCCGGCGCTCACTCATCGCCGCTGCCCCTGCCTTAGCCTTGGGCGCGGGCATGAGCAATCTCGCATATGCGCAAACCGAATTGGATGACCTGCCGGATGCGGCCACAGGTTGGAACGCCTTTGCCCCGGTGCCGCCGCCGCCCTTGGTGTTTCAGAACGCGCGGGGCCACCGCCTGAGGCTGGCGGATTTTAAGGGCCATGTGCTGTTGGTGAATTTATGGGCCACATGGTGCGGCCCCTGCAAGGAAGAGCTGCCAACCTTCGCCGCCGTGGCACCCAAGCTCAGGCATTTCGGCGGGTTGGTTTTGCCCATTTCCATTGATGTGGACGGGGTTTCCGCCGTGCATCGTTATTTCAGGCAACAAGGCATACGGAGTTTGCCGATATTGGTGGACCCGGATGGCAATGATTTGGACATGATGCAGACCAATGGCATTCCCGTAACGCTCGTTATCAACACCGCAGGCATGGCAGTGGCGCGGCTGGATGGTGCCGCAAACTGGAATACCAAGGCGGTGGTCGAGTTTTTGCGCCACCAAACCCGCGCGGGCGACCCGAACCCGGACGGGTTCACGAATGTGTAAATGTAAAAAGGGGGCTTAACGCCCCCTTTTGCGTATCATTGCGCGCTTAGTTTGGTATGGATGAATTGGCCCCCGCGGCGCGGCGCTGCTGCCAAAGGCCCACGAAATCGATCGGCCCCAGCAGCACGGGCGGGAAGCCGCCATCGCGTGTTACATCCGCCAGAATGTTGCGGGCGAAGGGGAAGAGCAAACGCGGGCATTCCACCAGCAAAACCGGCTCCTGCTGCTCCTCCGGGATGCCGTTAAGCGTGAACACGCCCGAATAAGCGAGGTCGGCGATAAACACCACAGGCGGCTTTTCCTGCGTGCCGCCCGCGGATTTGGGGGCTTCAGTTGTGCCCTCGGCGCGGATGGCCAGCGTAACCTCGAACACGGTCTGCTTTTCTTCAATGCGGCGCACCTGCACATCGAGGTTCAGGTTCACGTGCGGCTGAGCGCGGAGCTGGGTGTAGATGCCGGGTGCGCCCGGAACCTCGAAAGACAAGTCCTTGGTGTACTGGATGTTCAGGATCAGCGGTTGCGGCGGCAGGCCGGCTTGTTCGGACATATCTGGTTTCCCTGTTTGCGTTGCCGGTGCCCTAGCATGATGCCTCTGCCATGATAAGAGAGGCCGCATGAGCGCGCGTATTTTCATAGACGGCCAGGCCGGCACTACCGGGCTGGGCATTGCCCAGCGCCTTGCGGCGGATGGTGGGTTTACTCTTGTTACCTTGCCCGAGGCCAGCCGCAAAAACCCGGAGGCCAGGGCCGAGGCGATGAACCGCGCCGACCTTACCGTGCTGTGCCTACCGGATGATGCGGCGCGCGAAGCGGTGGCCATTGCCCCGCAAAATGCCCGGATTCTGGACGCCAGCACCGCCCACCGCGTGGCGCAAGGCTGGGTTTATGGTTTTGCCGAAATGCTACCCGGCCAGGCGGAGAAGATTGCCGGGGCCGCGCGCGTGGCCAACCCTGGCTGCTACGCCACCGGTGCCATTGCGCTGCTGCGCCCGCTCACCGGCTTGGGATTGCTGGCGGCGGATGCACCACTCTCAATTAACGCTGTTTCCGGCTATTCCGGTGGCGGCAAATCGATGATCGGAGCGCATGAGGCCGCAGGCGGCCCGGCCTTCGAGCTTTACGCGCTGGGGCTGAAGCATAAGCATCTGCCGGAGATTATGCGTTATGGCGGGCTTACCCGTGCGCCGGTTTTCGTGCCGTCCGTAGGGCATTTCGCGCAAGGGATGCTGGTTTGCGTGCCGTTGCATCTGGAGCAGCTCGCCAAGCCGGGCAGCGCGGCGCAACTGGCGGATGCCTATGCCGATTATTACGCCGGGGCGGAAAATATCGCCGTGCAGCGTGGCATCTGGGGGGCGAATCTGGACCCAGAGGGGCTGAATGATACCGATCGTCTCGAAATATTCATCTGCGCCAATGAGGAGGCGGGGCAGGTGGTGCTGGTCGCGCGGCTGGACAATCTTGGCAAAGGCGCGTCCGGGGCCGCGGTGCAGAACATAAAACTGATGTTGGGATTAGGGGCATGAGCGAAGCACAGCGCCCCGGCGGGTTGCTCTACGCGCTGGGTGATTTGAAGCCGCAGATTCACCCCACGGCCTGGATTGCGCCCACGGCGGTGCTGATCGGCGATGTGCGGGTGGGGCCTGATACGAATATCTGGTTTAATTGCGTGCTGCGGGGGGACATCAACCCGATCATCGTTGGCGCGCGCACCAACATCCAGGATGGCACGGTGGTGCATGTGGAGTTTCACAAATATCCCGCCATCATCGGGGATGATGTGACGATCGGCCATTCCGCTATCATTCACGCTTGCCAGGTAGAAAACCACGCCTTCATTGGCATGGGGGCCACGGTGCTGGATGGCGCTGTGGTGGAGGAAGGTGGGCTTTTGGGCGCGCGCGGGTTGCTGGGGCCGGGCAAACGAATTGGCCGGCAGCAGCTATGGGCTGGCACGCCCGCGCGGTTTGTACGAAATATGAGCGATGAGGAGCGCGCCAGTTGGGGGGGTATCGGCCCGCGTTATGTTGAACTGGCCCGGCGCTATCGCGAGAGCTTTCGCCCAATCGATTAATTTGCCTGGAAAGTCAGGCGGTATGGTATTAAATTTGGCGCATGACGGATCAGGAATTTGAAACGGCTCTTGTGGATGCCGCGTTTGCGCTGGGGGCTGAGGCAGGATGGCTGCACGTATCTCCGGCCGCTGCGGCGCGCCATGCAGGGCTGGATTTGCCCCGTGCGCATGCGCTTTTTACCTGCACCGGTACAATCCTGAAGAAATTCGGCCGCCTGGCGGATGCGGCGGCGTTGAGCCATGTGACGGCGGATGGCAGCGTGCGAGATAAGCTGTTCGATATCCTGCTTCGCCGGTTCGACTATCTTCAGCCCCGCCGCGCCGGGGTTTTGGCGCTCATGCGGGTTTTGCCGCTTTGCCCGCCATTGGCGCTGGCGATGGGGGAAATGAATCTGATCTCCATGGGGTGGTTGCTGGAAGCGGCTGGGGTGGATGCCACCGGGGTCTCTGGCATTTTTAAAAGGCGAGGGCTGCTGGCGGTGTGGCTTTATGGCTTGCGCGCCTGGGCGCGGGATGAAAGCCCGGACCTGACCGCCACCATGGCGGCGGTGGATACCGCCCTGGCGCGGGCCGAAAACTTCGCTGAACGCTTTTCATCTTCCAGCCCGTCCACGCCAGAGCCTTTCGCACCAGAACCGGAGGCCCCCGCCACCTGAACCCGGGCCTTAAACCAGGAGACAGATCATGGTTGAGAAAAAAGCAAAGCCGACCAGCGCGAAGCCGGATTTCGACATAAAGACGCCTTTTGAAAACCTGCAGTTTCCAGCCATGCCGGACATGGAGGCCGTGCTGGCAGTCCACCGGCGAAACCTGGAGGCGCTGACAGCGGCCAACCGCGCGGCGATGGAGGGCGCACAGCTTGTCGCCCGCAGGCAGATGGAGATTATGCAGGAGACGATGGCCGGGCTTACCGCCGCCATGACCGAGGCCCCCGCCAGCAAAACGCCTGCCAGCCAGGCTGCCCGGCAGACCGAGCTTTTGAAGACGGCTTATGAAAATGCCGTGGCCAATACCAAGGAGCTGGGGGATTTGATCCAGAAATCCAACGCCGAGGCGATGAACAAGCTCAACACCCGCTTTTCTGAGGTGATGAGCGAAATGAAAGCTCTGCTGGAAAAGAAGTAGGCTTTTCCCAGGGCGGTGGCGGGGCCATATTGGCTTCATGTCCAGCGCCACGCTTCGCCCCATGCCGCTCACGTTCATTCCTGAGCGCCAGCCGCCACGCAAACTGCAAAACCC
>JAGWIE010000134.1 GCA_028866445.1 Rhodospirillales bacterium
CTCGCGGGCCAGCCGCTCCAGCTCCTCATAATCCAGCAGCCCATCCTCACGGCGCACGCCGTATTGGATGGCGTTGAACCACTTGCCGGACATGTTTGGGGCGGCGCCATGGGTGAGATGCCCGCCCGCGGCGAGCGACATGCCAAGGACGGTATCGCCGGGTTTAATGAGCGCCAGAAAAACCGACTGGTTGGCCTGAGAGCCAGAATTGGCCTGCACATTGGCAAAGCCCGCGCCGAAAATTTTCTTGGCGCGCTCGATGGCCAGAGTTTCGACCTCATCGGAAGGACCGCACCCGCCATAATAACGCTTACCCGGATAACCTTCGGCGTATTTATTGGTGAATACAGAGCCCTGAGCAGCCAATACGGCGGCGGAGACGATATTCTCTGAGGCGATCAGCTCAATGCCGTCCTGCTCGCGAACCAGTTCCCGCCCTATGATGGCAGAGATTTCCGGGTCGATTGCCGCCAAAGGCGCGGCAAAGAAACGCTGCAAATGTGGAGCTAAAACCTGATCATTCATGGGGTTGTTTCCGTGATTTGATTTAATTTAGCAATTCGGCGCTCGTGCCGGCCGCCTTCAAATTCGGTGGTTAGAAACACGCGCAGAATATCGAGCGCCACTTCCTCACCGATAATCCGCGCGCCGAGGGCCAGCACATTCGCATCGTTATGCGCGCGGGTAAGGCGGGCAGTGGTGACATCATGCGCCAGCCCGCAGCGGATACCTTGGTACCGGTTGGCGGCGATGGACATACCAATTCCGGTGCCACAGACGAGAATGCCGAAATCAGCTTGCTTTTCCTCTACGGCGGCACAAACCGCCTGGGCGAAATCAGGGTAGTCAACGCTGGCGGGGCCATCCGTACCATAATCCCGCACCTCATGCCCGGCCTCAACGAGTGCTGCCGCCAGCCTGGTTTTAAGTGCAACGCCACCATGGTCGGCGCCCAGCGCCAGAATCAAAGACAGAGTCATGGCACCCCTTAACATGCTGGCAAGCCTGTTGGAACCATTCGTTCCGGTATGGCTGCCGCCGATTAAGCGACGTCACTTTTAAACTGTTTTAGGACCTTGGGACGTTCGAACGGGGAGAGGTTATAAGCTGTAATGCCAATGCCGCCGCGGGCTGCGCCGGAATGGGGGGAGATGCGAGCATTGCGAGTGCTGAACCAGCCTGTGCTACGCCAGATTTGCTGGCTTTTAAAAAATACTGCGCGGCGAGAGAAAGATTCTGAGCGGTGCCCAGCCCCTGCGCATAGCAGTAACCAAGGGCCAAAAAGGCTGGACCGAAATTTTGTGTGGAGGCTTTTGAAAGCAGGGCGAAGCCCCGAAGCTGATCCTGATCCACGCCCTCGCCGAAGAGGTAAAGGTAGCCAAGCGCCGTTTCGCCAGCGGGGTCGGCCTGTGCTGCGGCTCGTGAAAACCAGAGCGCGGCGGCGGAGTCATCGCGCATAATGCCAAGCCCGGTTTGGTAAGCAAAGCCAAGGCTGGTTTGTGCCGGGGCCAAACCACTGAGGGCCGCCGCGCGAAACCAGGCGGTGGCCAGTGCTGCATCTGGTGCCACGCCACGGCCTGTTTGGTAGGCGCGGCCAGTGGCAAATTCCGCCGCGACATTACCCGCCCGTGCCGCCTGCTGGTAAAGTGCGAACGCGACCTTGTCACTTTTGGGCAGGGTGATTTCGTCCTGGGTCTGTTGGCTGTCCAGCAAGGTGGCGAGGGCGTAGGCGGCATCTGCCTCGCCGGTCGCGGCACGGCTTTGCAGCGCTGCCAGCGCATCCGTGTTATACGCCGCGCGTGACAACAGCAGCGCAACAGGCATTGGTGCCGGTTGTGCAATGGGCGTGGTGGCCAGCACAAAGGTATTCGGTGTGCTTGGCGGCGAAACAACTGGCGCCACATAAGGCTGCTTTAAAACCCGCGCGGACTGCCGCGGCATGGACAGCACCGCCAGGAAAGCCATGCCCAGCACGGCACATAACAGAACTGGCCAGGAAAGCTTTCCGGATGGTTTAACGGTCTGCCGCACGGCAGCGTTGTGATGGGCATGAAAGCCTGCCCGTATCTGCTCATAGATACGCGCCTGGGCGGCAGGCTCCAGCGTTAACGCTGCCCGTAGGTCAGCCCGGGTAACGCCCGCGGGAAGCTTAAATGCGCCGCCAGCAAATGCCTGGGCAAAAACAGCTTCGAGGATCGCCTCCGGCCCCATGCGTTTCACCAAGCTCGCCGACATACGCAACTCCAGTTAATTCTCGCCGCGGCCAAAGGCCCATTCATCGCAACAACCTACCTGCGCCACCGGAGTCGCGTAGCACCCAATTCTTAACACGAAGTCTAATTCCAGGCATGATGAATCGCGGCTTCCCATCGCGGGACGGAAATATTCGGAGTAGTATTAAGGCTATGATTACCCAGAAATTCCCCCTCACACGCCTGCGCCGCAACCGGTTTGACGATGCCACCCGCCGAATGGTGGCTGAGCACAAACTCTCAGTGGATGATCTGATTTGGCCGATTTTCATCCGCGAAGGCAGCGGCGGGCCGACAGAAGTGGCGGCCATGCCGGGCGTGTTCCGCGTGAGCGTTGAAGGGTTGGCCGCCCATGTGGAGCAGGCGGCGAAGTTAAACATCCCTGCCCTCGCCTTGTTTCCCGCCACACCGGCTGAGCTGAAAAATTCCGAGGGCACGGAGGCCTTGAACGCCCAGAACCTGATGTGCCGGGCGGCACGCCTGCTGAAGGGAGAATTCCCGCAGATCGCCCTGGTGGGTGATGTGGCGCTGGACCCTTATACCGACCATGGCCATGACGGTTTGCTGCGCGATGGTTATGTCGCGAACGATGAAAGCGTGGAGGCTCTGGCCAAACAGGCGGTGAACCAGGCTGAAGCGGGGATAGATATCATCGCACCTTCGGACATGATGGATGGCCGGATTGGGGCGTTGCGCGAAGCATTGGATAAGCACGGGCTGATCCATACCCGGCTGTTGAGCTATGCAGCCAAATACGCCTCGGCTTTTTATGGGCCGTTCCGGGATGCCATTGGCAGCCAGGGCGCGCTGAAAGGCGATAAGAAGACCTACCAGATGAACCCCGCCAACTCCGACGAGGCTTTGCGCGAAGTGGCGATGGACATTGCCGAGGGTGCTGACATGGTGATGGTGAAGCCGGGTATGCCATATTTGGATATCATCCGCCGGGTGAAGGATGAGTTCGCGGTGCCGGTCTTCGCGTATCAGGTCTCTGGTGAGTATGCGATGATTGAGGCCGCCGCGCGCAACGGGTGGATAGACCATGATAAAGCCATGATGGAGGCTCTGCTCTGCTTCAAACGGGCGGGGTGCTCGGGCATTCTCACTTATCACGCCGTGCAGGCAGCACGGATTCTGGAGGGCAAATGAGCCTTTGGCCTGGCGCGCAGATCTCTGATCTCTCCGGCCAGACGATTGTCGTCACCGGGGCGAATAGTGGCATTGGGTTTTATGCGGCGTTGGAATTTGCCCGCGCCGGGGCGGAAGTTGTGCTGGCCTGCCGCAGCGCGGAACGCGGCGGCAAGGCTTTGGCAGAGATTGAAGCGGCAGCGCCGGGGCGAGCCAGGCTGGAGATGCTCGACCTCGCTGATTTTGCCTCGGTCCATGATTTCGCCGCCCGGCTGAAAACGCGCGGCGGCAAGATCGACATATTGCTGAATAATGCCGGGGTGATGGCCCCGCCCATGCGCCAGACCACCGCGCAAGATTTTGAACTGCAACTGGGTGTGAACTTTCTGGGGCATTTTCTGCTCACAGCATTGCTGCTGGAACAGGTGATGAACGCTCCGGCACCGCGTATTATTCAGGTTTCCTCAGTGGCGCACCGCCAGGGCCGGATGGCATGGGAGGATTTGCAAAGCGAGCGCGGGTACAAAGCCTGGAATGCCTACAGGCAGAGCAAGCTGGCCATGCTGATTTTCGCACAGGAGCTGGCACGGCGCTCGGCCAAGGGTGGATGGGGGGTGCTATCTCTGGCGGCGCATCCGGGCATTGCGGCGACGGAGCTGGTGGCGAACGGGCCAGGGCGGAACAGCCTGATCGCCCGGCTGCAAAAACTGGCGGCGCCTTTTATTCAGCAACCCGGCGATGCGGGAGCCTGGCCGTTGATTCTGGCGGGAATTGACCCTGGTGCTGTGCAAGGGGGGTATTACGGCCCCCAGGGTTGGCAGGAATGCCGTGGCCGCCCCGGCCCTGGCAAGATTGAGCCAAAAGCCATGGATGCAGAAGCCGGGCAAAGGCTTTGGGAGAGCGCCGAGCTGCTAACGGGCATTTGCCTCAAACCCGGCCCCTGAAAGCGGCCCGCAACACGGCCAGCCGGTCTTGGATGTTACGGGGCGCATAAGGGCGGCCAAGGTCACGCCGCACGAATGCCGCTTGTGCCCAGGCGGCAAAAGCCCCGCGCGGCGGGCGGGCGACCAGCAGGCTTCTGGCTTGCGCCACCAGAACATCCGGGGGCGTGCCATCTGCCGGGAGCAAGGAACGCTCCTGCCGGGCGAGAAAAGGGGCAGCGCGCAAGATGCCGGAAATGGCATAGGCGGTGCCGAGATCCTCGATTTCCGGGCTATCTACCCCCAGCAACTTCCCCGCCAGCCGCGCCAGCCGCCCACCCGTGCCGCGCGCATAGGCGAGAAACGCAGATAAATCCGGGATGTTATCATCCGCCTCTGCCTCGCGGGCATCGATCAGCGCCAGCAATTCCTCCCGCGGCAGCCTGCCAGCATTGAGTGCTGCCGCCAGCGGTGTGGCGAGCTCATGCTCGCGGGGCTGGCCCTGCACCACCTCTCGCCACCATTGCAGGCGAATGAGCGCGAGCATCTGGTTGCTTGCAACCTCGCGCGCGCGGGCAAGTTCATGATTAAAAAGATATAGCAGCGCCAGATT
>JAGWIE010000135.1 GCA_028866445.1 Rhodospirillales bacterium
CTGCCCGAGGGCTTCCAGCGCGCTGAATATCTGCACCAACACGGCATGATCGACATGGTGGTGAAGCGCGGGGAGCTTACCGCCACGCTGGCGCGCATCATCTCGCTCGCCACGGCGAACAAGAAGGCCGCTTGACGAACGAGCTGCAACGCGAAGCCGGGGCCACCAGCACGAGGCTGAAAGTAAGCGCGGCGCTGGAGCGGCTGCACAGCCTCTACCCGCGCATGATCGACCTCAAGATCGACCGGCTGGAACGGTTGCTCTTGGCCCTTGGCTCGCCGGAAAAGCATCTCCCGCCGGTCATTCATGTCGCAGGCACCAACGGCAAGGGCTCGGTCTGCGCCATCGCCCGCGCGGTGGCGGAAGCCGCCGGGCTTAAAGCCCATGTGTTCACCTCCCCGCATCTGCTGCGCTTTAATGAACGCATCCGCCTCGCGGGCAGCCTGGTAACCGATGAACAACTGGCCGAGGCGCTGGACGCGATCGAGGCTGCCAACAAAGCCAACGAGATCACGGTGTTTGAGGCGATCACCGCCGCCGCCTTCTGGCTGTTCGCGCGCACCCCCGCCGATATCTGCATTATTGAGGTGGGCTTAGGCGGGCGGATGGACGCCACCAATGTCGTCTCCCCCGCCGCTTGCGCCATCACCTCCATCTCGCTGGACCATCAGGATTTTCTGGGCAACACGCTGGAACTCATCGCGGGCGAGAAAGCCGGCATCATCAAGCCGGGCATTCCCGTCGTCACCGGCTACCAGCCCGCGGAGGTTCTGGCGCGCATCGCAGCGGAGGCGGCGCAGCAAAACGCCCCGCATCTGCGCCGTGGTCTGGAATGGCAGGCAGAACCCACGCCCGCCGGCATGGTGTTCAACGGCGTCGCCTTGCCCCGTCCCGCGCTTGCCGGGCCACATCAGATCGAGAATGCGGGCATCGCGCTCGCTGTGCTCACCGCCGCCGGGTTTACCATCACGCAACAAGCGATGGCGGCGGGGTTGCGCAATGCAGAATGGCCGGGAAGGCTGCAACGCCTGCACGGCCCGCTGGCGGCCCTGCTGCCAAGCGGCTCAGAGCTATGGCTGGATGGCGCGCACAACCCCGGCGGGGCTGAAATTCTGGCGCAACAGCTCCAGGATTGGGGCACACCCACAACCGTGATCCTCGGCATGAAACAATCCAAGGACGTGGCGGAATTCATCCGTATCCTCAGCCCCCATGCCGCCGCTTTGTTCGCGGTGGCGGAACCTGAGCAGCATCTCGCTTTGCCCGTGGAAAAAATCATCGAGGCTTCGGGCAACCGCGCCATTCCAGGGCCGGATATTCGCGGCGCGCTGGGCCAGATCGCCACCCCCACCCGCGTGCTCATCTGCGGCAGCCTTTACCTGGCGGGCGAAGTTTTGAAGCTGGACCAATTCACAGAATTGTCACACAGCGTTTCGTAGCCCTTGCTACAGGGCGCCGGTACTCATCAGGAGCCGTTATGAAGCTGACCCGCCGCGAATTCGTCACCACCACCGCTATTTTTGGCGCGGGCGCCGCCCTAGCCCGCCCGGCCAGCGCGCAGGATGCCTCGGTTTCCTTTCTGCTGGTGGGGGATTGGGGGCGGCATGGCTACCACCACCAGCGCGATGTCGCGCACCAGATGGCCCTTACCGCAGAGCAAATCAGCAGCATCCACACGGTTTCCGTTGGCGATAATTTTTACGAGAACGGGGTAGACTCAGTCTCCGACCCGCAATGGCAAACCTCCTTTGAGAACGTATACACCGCACCCTCACTGCAAACGCCATGGAAGATCATTCTCGGCAACCATGATTATCGTGGCAATGTGCAGGCGCAGCTCGACTACGCCAAGCAAAGCCCGCGCTGGCAAATCCCGGCGCGCTATTACACGGAAACCATGGCCCTGCCCGGGGGCGCCAGTGCAGCGTTTTACTATCTGGATACCTCCCCCTTCATCAAAAAATATTACGGTACCCGGGTGGGGGTTGCGGGCCAGAACAGCCAGGAACAGCTGGACTGGCTGGACGCGAAACTCGCCGCCTCCACGGCGGATTGGAACATCGTCATGGGCCATCACCCCATCTACACCGCGCAGAACGACGCTGATGGCTACGACCACGACCAGCCGGACCTCATCGCCCGGCTGAACCCTATTCTGCAAAAACATAACGTGCCGCTCTATGTTTGCGGGCATGACCATATTTTGCAGGCGGTGAAGATGGATAACATCTCCTATGTCTGCACCGGGGCAGGCTCCGAAACCTATCAGCCGGAACCCGCCACCCGTGGCGGCTTTGCCTCCGGCTCCCACGGGTTTATGGCGGCACGGCTTTCCGCCAAGCAACTGGATTGGTCGTTTGTGAATTCCAACGGCGCGGCGCTTTATTCACAAACAATTGTGAAACTTTAGCGCCAAATCATAAGTTAAACTTATAAATCCACGCCTGAATAAGACCCGTTGATCGATTTATTGATCAGCGGGAAATCCGCCAGAATGGCGGTGGTGGCGGCGTGTTCCAGCAGCGGCCAGTGCAGCGTGCTGGCATCGGCCACGAAGGCATCCTGAATCTGCCCGTTATCGATGTTCAGCCAATGCCAGACCGGCCCGCGGAAACTCTCCGCCACGCCCAGCCCCATGCCGCTGGCGGCGGGCGGCGCCAGGGCCACCGGCCCCTCGGGCAGCGCTTGCAGAATATTGCGGATGAGCCTGATGCTTTCGGGAATCTCCTCCAGCCTGATCTTGATCCGCGCCGCCACGTCGCCTTCCTGCTCTACCGGCACTGAAACGCCGAACGCGGCATAAGGCGGATAGCCAGGCTCAACCCGCGCGTCGCGGTTCTGGCCGGAGGCACGGCCGACATAGCCGCCCGCGTTATACATTGCCGCCAGCCCGGGCGGGATAAGCCCTGCGCCCACCACGCGGTCCTGCAGGCTGGCATAATCCTCGAACACGCGCTTGAGGCTGGGCAGCTCCTCCTCAAGCGCGTCCATCGCATCCTCAATCGCTTCAGTGCCGCCCTCGGCAAGGTCGCCCGCCACGCCGCCCGGCACCACCACATCCATCATCAGCCTATGGCCGAAAGCCATTTGCGCGGCGGCGCAGAAATGCTCCCGCGCGAGGGCGAAGCGGGAATCCAGAAAGGCGAACCCGGCATCGCCCGCGATGGCGCCGATATCGCTGGTATGGTTGGCGAGGCGCTCGATCTCCGCCATCAAAGCGCGCAAATAAACGGCGCGTTCGGGCGCTTCCATTCCCAAAGCCGCTTCCGCCGCGCGGGCAAAAGCGATTGAATGCGCCACCGTGGCATCACCTGAAACACGCGCCGCATAACGTGCCGCCTGCCTGGCGGATTTGCCGCGCATCAGCCCCAGCGTGCCCTTGTGCGCATAGCCCAGCCGCGCCTGAAGCTTCAGCACCTGCTCCCCCACCACCGAAAACCGGAAATGCCCCGGCTCGATAATCCCGGCATGGATCGGCCCCACCGCCACCTGATGCACGCCCTCCACATTCGGGGCCTTGAATTCCGGCCAGGCGGCGCGGCCATCCGGCTCGCGGAAATGCTCCACCGCCGTGCGGGTATCGGCAAAGCCGGTGGCGGTGTGGCCGTTCAAATCTTTCGCCAGGCGCTGGAACCAGTTGGCGCCGGGATAGGACAAGGCCGGATAGGCGCCGTCCCGCAATTCCACCGCCACCAGCTCCCCCGGCTCGTAAAGCGCGTAGGCGCGGGCCGCATCCGTCCAGAGCGCGATGAAGCGGCCCTGATAGGCGGCCCAGGCTTCGGGAGAGAGCAGTTTCATTGCAGCGCCTCCGCCGCCTGGGAGAGCAGATGCACCAGCGGCACCGGCATGGCGAAGGCCACCAGAAACACCAGCAGCAGATGCAGCCCCACCAGCCAGGCACTGCGCCCAGCGGGCTTGGGCTTTTCATAGGGCGCCGGGGCAAACAGCAACGGCCCGATATTCCGCGAAATCGCCACCGCGCAGAGCAGCAGCCCCAGCCCCAGCGGCAGGGACATATAAGGGTTCTTCTGGATCGTCTGGCTGATGATAATGAACTCGCTGGCGAACAAGCCGGAGGGCGGCAGGCCGGTGAGGGCGAAGATACACCCCGCCAGCAGCCAGCCAATTTTCCTGTTCGCCTGCAACAGCCCGCGCAGATGCGAGAATCCGTAATTCCCCGGCGCCGCCGAACCGCGCAGGCTGGCCGCGCGGATGAGCGCCAGGAACAGGCCGGATTTCAGCAGCGTATGCAGCACCATATGCAGCAGCCCGCCGAAGATCGCCGCCGGGCCGCCAATGCCGAACGCAAAGGCCGAAATGCCGGATTGCTCGATGGAGGAAAACCCGAAGAACCGCCGCGCATCCCGCCGGCGGGAAAAGGAAAACGCCGCCAGAAACAAAGACGCCAGACCCAGCGTGAGCAAGAACGGCCCCGGCTGCATCGCCGAACCGCCCGCCGCCGCGTTGGCTTCCATCAAATGCCTAAAGCGCAGCACCGCCAGCAGCGCCACATTGATCAGCAGGCCGGAGAGCGCGGTGGTAAGCGGCGCCGGGCCTTCGGCATAGGCATCCGGCAGCCAGCCATGCAGCGGCACCAAAGCCGCCTTGGTGCCGTAGCCGAACAGGATAAACACAAAGGCCAGGGTGAGCAGCGCGCCATCCATATGCGCGGCATGGGTGGAAAGTGAGGCAAAGCTCATCGCCGCGAAACCCGGCCCCAAAGCCGGCTGTGCCGCGAGGTAAACCAGCATGGTGCCAAACAGTGCCAGCCCGATACCCACCCCGCCCAGGATAAAATATTTCCACGCGGCTTCCAGCCCCGTTGGCGTGCGGTAGAGGCTCACCCCCAAAGTCATGGCGATGGTGCCGCCTTCCATCGCCGCCCAGAGCAGCCCGATATTATCGGCATACAA
>JAGWIE010000136.1 GCA_028866445.1 Rhodospirillales bacterium
GATATCCGGCCCTTCGGCGATGCTGAAACCCATTGCAGCGAAGATCGCGGCCAGCTCTTCCTGCGTGCGCGAGAGTGGATGAATGGTGCCGGAAAAATCTGGGCGGGGGGGCTGGGTGACGTCGATATGTTCAGCGGCGAGCTTTTGTTCCAACGCCTGCGAATCCAGAATCGCGCGTCGTGCGGAAAGAGCATCGGTGATCTGCGTTTTTGCTTGATTTATCTCGGCACCCGCGGCTTTGCGGGCATCAGCATCCATTCCGCCCAAAGATTTTAACAGCAACGTCACATTGCCGTTTTTACCGAGCAGGGAGACCCGCAGCTTCTCCAGCGAAACCGCATCCGCGGTGGCGATGGCGGGGAGGGCTGTTTCCACCAAGTCCTTCAAATGATTGCTCTGCATCTTGAGTCTGCCTCTGTCTTCAGGGGCAGGGCAGACCGCGCGCGGCGGGAAATGTCAAGCCAAGGCATGGCTTGCGCGGTCGCGTTGGGGTAAAATTATGCTTTTCAAAGGTGTTACAAATAATCAACAGACGTGAAGAAAATCATCATGGCCGTGGAAACTGTCGATAGATGAACAATTTAGCGTAATGTGGCGCTTGACCCTTCCCGCCCGGGGAGAGTACAGCCGCAAGGTCTGTGTAATCATCGTGGTTACGCAACCAAATGGCTAAATTTCGCTCACCCAATTTCGGACAGGGATCGGTTCCTACCATGAAAATCAAAGCACTGGGCGCTTTCGCCGGCCTTGCCCTGCTGGCAGCTTGCTCCTCCAACCCCGCCTCCACGGCTTCCAATACCGGAACCGGCGCTGAGGCTTCCAACGGCCCGGCTCCGGGCTCCGAGCAGGATCTGGTTGCCAATGTCGGCGACCGCGTTTTCTACGCGTTCAACCAGTCCAGCCTGTCCAGCGACTCAGACGCGACCCTGGGCAAGCAAGCCGCTTGGCTGGCCAAGTACCCCTCCGTGAACGTGATGGTTGCGGGTAACGCCGACGAGCGCGGCACTGAGACCTACAACTTGGCTCTCGGCCAGCGCCGTGCCAACGCTGCACGGGACTACCTGGTTGCTCAGGGCGTGACGTCTTCGCGCATCCAGACCATCTCCTATGGTAAGGATTGCCCGGTTGCTGCTGGCAATGACGAGTCTGCCTATGCCCAGAACCGTAACGCCATTACCTCTGTTCAGGGTTTCAACCCGCAGAACTGCCACTAATCACTTTCCCGGTTTCTCCGGGAATGTTTCAGCCGGCGGCCCGCAAAGGCCGCCGGTTTTGTTTTGGGCGTATGCGCGTCTATATCTATTTGCATCCGAAGGCTCAGACTGGAGTTTCAATGCGCTATCGTGTTCCGTTTTTTGCCGCCGCGTTGCTTATGCCGCTGGCCGCATCCGCCCAGCCATTAATCCAGAGCCAGGAAGGCATTGCCCTGCAAAATGAGATATTGCAGCTGCAACAGCAGATACAGCAACTTCAGACCCAGGGCGGGGGCAATGGCGCATCTTCCTTGGGTGGAAATGCCGCCCCGCCCCCCAACAGCGCCTCTGGAAACTCGCTTGTTCCGACGCTGTTGACGCAAGTGCAGCAATTACAGGCCCAGGTGCAGACCCTGAATGGGGAGGTATCAGACCTTCAACACCAGGTGCAGACCCAGAACGACCAGACGCAGAAAGAAATCGGCGATTTGAAGTTTCAGATGGGCGGCACCCCCGCCGGGGCGCCAGGCACGGCACCGGGTGCTACCCCTGGCCCACAGGCAGGCACCGCGCCATCCCTCGCGCCCCCAGCCCCACCAGCAACTGCGCCAAGCGACCCGAAGGCGGCGTTGCAGGCGGCCATCGCCGCTTACGGCAGGCATGATTACGCCACCGCGCAAAAACTGGCTCAGGGCATTGTTACCAACAATAAATCAGCGCCGCAGGCCTACCGGGCACAGTATCTGGTGGCGCAGAGTTATGCTGCCGAGGGCGATTCGCAGAGCGCCGCCGTCGCGTATTACAACAGCTACAATATGAACAAGAATGGCACTTACGCGCCGCATTCCATGTTGGGGCTTGCATCATCACTTGCTGCGATTCACCAGGATCAGGAAGCATGTGAAACGCTGGCATCGCTCAACAGCCAGTTCACCACGCCTTCGGCCGGGATGAAGAGCGATATCGACGCGGTATCTGAACGCGCGCATTGCCAGTAACTGCCGCCTTTGCGGCAGCCATGCAGCGGCTGTTGCCGCAAGAAGCGGTGCCGCGTGTGGCGGTGGCGGCCTCCGGCGGGGCGGATAGTACAGCTTTGGCATTGCTGACCCAGGAGTATTGCCAAAATCGGGGTGGGGTCGTCCTGGCGCTAATCGCGGATCATGGGCTGCGGGAAGAATCCGCCAGCGAGGCGAGGCTGACGGCCAGCCGCTTGGCCGCGCGAGGTATTGAAAGCCGGATTCTTGAACTGAACTTGCGCCACGGCCCCGCTATGCAGGAACGTGCCCGGCACGCCAGGCACAATGCGTTGGCTAAGGCGGCGGTAGAGGCGGGGTTCTTGTACCTCGCATTTGGCCATCACCACGACGACCAGCTTGAAACCGTGGCGATGCGCGCCCGGCGTGGCCCTGGCGGTGCGGAAGGCATGGCCGGTTGGAGCGCGCGGAACGAGGTTGTGCTCATCCGCCCGCTGCTGGATATTCGTTCGGCTGCATTGCGGGAGTATCTACGCGAAATTGGGATGGAATGGGTGGAAGACCCCTCCAATCAATCGGTCAAATTCGAGCGGGTCAGGATTCGACAGGCGAGCGCGGGCGTATCTCCAGGAAATTCGGCTGGGCGTGTAGCTCAGGAATTAGAGGCCGCGGATTTTTTGGCCCGGCACGCGAGGCTTTATCCTGAGGGTTATGCGGTGCTTGACGCCGCCGCCGCACCACCGGCGGCATTAAGCGCGCTGCTGAGAACGATCGGCGGACGCGCTTTTTCACCCCGGCAAGAGGCGGTGCATCGCATTGCCGCTTGCCTGCGCCCGGCAACCTTGGGCGGGGTACGCATCGCCCCCGCTGGCCGGTTAGGGCCGGGTTGGTTATTGGCGCGGGAGCCTGCCGCCTGTGCTCCACCCGTGCCAGCAGCAAGCCATGCATTTTGGGATGAGCGCTTTGTTCTTTCAGAACCGCAGAGCATGGTAAGCTTCGGTGCATTAGGCCACAATGCGGCGAAATTTCGCGGATTTGGCGGTTTGCCCAGCCTCGTGCTGCGCGGCATGCCGGCGTTGCGGGATGCGCGAGGGGGCGTGATGTTTCCTGCCCCGGCCCTTTTTTGCCCGCCCATGCCGGCCACTTCCCGGCCTTTCCAGATTTAATCTGTCACACGATTTATTTGTGCTGGGCTGGGAATTCTGTGCAATATGCCCAAATGTGTTCGAAGCGAAACTCCGTGCCTATTGCAGGGCGGAGGAACCGACTGAAAGAATTGGAAAGTCTAGATGAATAATCTGGGTCGAAATATTGCATTATGGGTTGTAGTGGCTTTGTTCTTGGTTGTGCTGTTTAACGTTCTTCAGCCAACCAACACCCAAAACGATTCATCCGAAATTGCCTATTCCAGCTTCCTCGACGAAGTTAAAAATAACCAGGTCCAGAGCGTTGTTATTGTCGGGAGCGACATTACCGGCAGCACGAAGGATGGTAAAAGCTTCGAGACCTATGCGCCGTCTGATCCGTCTTTGGTGTCTGAGTTAACCAATGCTGGTGTGAACGTGACGGCGAAGCCGGAAGGCGACACCATGAATCCGCTGCTGCGTGGGCTGATTAACTGGGCGCCAATGTTGCTGATTTTGGGTGTATGGATATTCTTCATGCGCCAGATGCAAGGTGGCGGCGGGCGTGCCATGGGTTTTGGTAAGTCCCGCGCCCGGCTGCTGACCGAAAAGCAAGGTCGCGTGACGTTTGAGGACGTGGCGGGTATCGACGAAGCCAAGGGCGAGTTGCAGGAGATTGTGGAATTCCTGCGCGACCCACAAAAATTCCAGAGGTTGGGTGGTAAGATCCCCAAAGGCTGCTTGCTCGTGGGCCCGCCCGGCACGGGTAAGACGTTGCTGGCCCGCGCCATTGCGGGGGAAGCAAATGTGCCGTTCTTCACCATCTCGGGCTCTGACTTTGTTGAGATGTTTGTCGGTGTGGGCGCATCCCGCGTGCGAGACATGTTCGAGCAAGGCAAGAAAAACGCGCCTTGCATTATCTTCATCGATGAAATCGATGCTGTGGGCCGCCACCGTGGTGCCGGGCTTGGCGGTGGCAATGACGAGCGCGAGCAGACGCTCAACCAGATGCTGGTGGAGATGGATGGGTTTGAATCTAACGAAGGCGTAATACTGATTGCTGCCACCAACCGGCCAGACGTGCTGGACCCTGCATTGCTGCGGCCGGGCCGTTTCGACCGTCAGGTGGTGGTGCCCAACCCGGATGTCACGGGCCGCGAGAAGATTTTGAAGGTGCATATGCGCAAGGTACCTTTGGCTTCTGACGTGGATGCCAAAACAATTGCGCGCGGCACGCCGGGCTTCTCGGGCGCCGACCTCGCGAACCTTGTGAACGAGGCAGCGTTGCTGGCGGCGCGCATCGGTAAGCGCGTGGTCGCCATGGCGGAATTTGAACACGCGAAGGACAAAGTGATGATGGGGGCGGAGCGCCGTTCGCTCGTCATGTCGGACGATGAAAAGAAGATGACCGCTTATCATGAAGGTGGACACGCCATCTGCTCCATTACCCTGCCGGAATGCGACCCTGTGCATAAGGCCACTATCATTCCGCGTGGCCGGGCTTTGGGCATGGTGATGAGCCTGCCGGAAGGCGATCGCTACTCCATGAGCAAGCTGAAATTGCTCCAGCAGCTCACTATGGCCATGGGTGG
>JAGWIE010000137.1 GCA_028866445.1 Rhodospirillales bacterium
TTTTCCAGAACTCCGGACTTGGCCAGGGACATGGCGGTGTTAAGCGCCGTCTGCCCGCCCATGGTCGGGAGCAGCGCGTCTGGTTTTTCTTTGAGGATGATTTTTTCTACCATCTCCGGGGTGATCGGCTCGATATAGGTGGCATCCGCGAGCGACGGATCAGTCATGATCGTCGCCGGGTTGGAGTTCACCAGAATGACGCGGTAGCCTTCCTCGCGCAGCGCCTTGCAAGCCTGCGCGCCGGAATAATCAAACTCGCAGGCCTGGCCGATGACAATCGGCCCGGCGCCGATAATCATGATGGATTTGATGTCTGTGCGTTTGGGCATGGGGAGTCCTTACTCGAAGCCGGGAAGGGCGATTTTATGCGCATCGATCAATGCGCGGAATTCGGGAGAAATGGCGTTCAAATCCACAATATCGATATTGTAGGGCAGGGGTGCTTCCTCAAACGCAGCGGCGAGATGCGCCATTACGTCAAAGGTTAAGGCTGCCCCTGCGTCAACAGCAAGGTCGAGGTCCGAGGCAGGCTTCGCTGTTCCCTTGCTGCGCGAGCCAAATACAAACACATGCGCGGGTGGTAATCCGGCGTGCAGGATGGTTTGGACTAATGATAGTTCGCTGGGAGTTACATCGATCACGTTTGCCGTGCCTCGATCTGTGTGGCGAGATGATGCGCCGCAACAGCGAAGGCGGGGATTTTTGTGATGACTTCGAGAGCCTTGGTTTCGTCATACGCATGGCTTGTGGCGTTGCGCGCGTTACGAAAGGCAATCCATATATCCCAGCTTTCCGCCAGCAATCCGCGAGCGAAACCCAAACGAATCAAATCGGGGAAGGACAGTTCGCGGACACCTGCGGGTTCCGTCGTTTCCAGATAACGCCGCAGCATCTTGTGGCTTAACTCATAAGTATATTCAAAACGCTGGATGCAGGCGTCACGAACAAATTTGTCTCCCGGCCTGTCCGCCAACGCGTCCAGACCTTCATCCAGCGTTGCCAATGCACGATGCAGGGTAGAAAGATCGATCACCCTATCATCTCCACGAAGCGCTTGAACAGATACGCACTATCGCTCGGTCCCGGCGAGGCTTCCGGGTGGTACTGCACGGAAAACACTTTCTTTGCCTCCGCCTGGATGCCTTCGTTCGAGCCATCGAACAGCGAGACATGCGTCACCTCCACACCCGCGGGCAGAGATTTCTCATCCACCGCGAAGCCATGGTTCTGCGAGGTGATTTCCACCTTGCCGGTGGTCAAATCCTTTACCGGCTGGTTGGCACCGCGGTGGCCGCGCTCGAGCTTGTAGGTTTTGCCGCCAAGGGCCGTTGCCAGCAGCTGGTGGCCAAGGCAGATGCCGAAAATCGGTACGCCCGCCTGCATCAATTGCTGGATCACCGGCACGGCATATTTCGCCGTCGCCGCCGGGTCGCCAGGGCCGTTGGAGAGAAACACGCCATCCGGCACCAGCCCCAGAATTTGCTCGGCGGTAGAGGTGGCGGGCACCACCGTCACTTGGCACCCGGAGGAGGCGAGTGAGCGCAGAATATTGCGCTTGGCCCCGTAATCAATGGCCACCACGCGCTTGCCGCCATTGGTTTCGGCAAAGCCGTTTTCCCAGCTCCAAGTGCCATCCGCCCATTTATAGGCTTGGGTGCAGGAAACTTCCTTGGCCAGGTCCAGCCCTTCCAGCCCGGCCCAGTCGGCGGCTTGTTTGGCGAGGGCTTTCAGGTCGAATTTGCCGTCTTCGGGGTAGCACAGCACCGCGTTTGGCGCGCCAAGGTCGCGAATGCGCAAGGTGAGCGCCCGTGTATCAACCCCGGAAATGCCCGGAATATTCATGCTTTTCAGCCAACCGCCGAGGGTATTCGTGGCGCGATAATTGGAGGGCGCGGTGAAATCTTCTTTCGTCACCAGCGCGCGCGCGAAAATCTGCGGAGCCTCCATATCCTCTTTGTTCGTGCCCACATTACCGATATGCGGGAAGGTGAACGTCACAATCTGCCCGGCGAAGGAGGGGTCTGTCAGGGTTTCCTGATAGCCGGTCATGCCGGTGGAAAAGCACAGCTCAGACGGCTTGGTGGTGCCAAAAGCGCCAAAGCCTCTTCCCCAGAACACGGTGCCATCGGCCAGCACCAGGGCGGCGGTGGCACCTGGCGGCACCTCCGTGCTATCCGGCACGCCCGAAAAATCTTCCCAGGCGAGGCCGGTTGCGGCCATAATCGCGGGCCAGTGGCGCGGCGGGATGGCCCCGGCGCTGCGCCATTTGCGAACGGCTTCGGGAGAGATTCCGGTGAGGGTGGCGGCAGCCTCGTTGCCGCCGAGGCGGCGCAGGATTTCATCGATGGGCGTGTGCATGATAAAGTCTCTAGCGGAATTTTAATCCGGCCTCAACAACGCTATACATGGGCTGGAAATTTTTTCCGGACCTGGAGATAAGATATGAGCCTACGTGAAAAACTGACCGCTTCCGTGAAAGAGTCGATGCTGGCCCGCAATGCGGAACGCACTTCGGCCCTGCGTCTGATCCAGGCCAAGCTGAAAGACACGGACATCGCCGCCCGGCCAAAGGGCGTGGAGCAGATTTCTGATGACGAGATTCTGGCCATGCTGCGTTCCATGATCAAATCCCGCCGGGATTCCGTGGCGATGTACCGTCAGGGCGGACGTGAGGATTTGGCCGGCAAGGAGGAGCATGAGATTGCCGTGATTTCTGAGTTTCTGCCGCAAACGCTGGAAGGCGAGGCGCTGGATGCCGCGATTAAAGAGGCGATTGCTGCAACAGGTGCGACCAGTGCGAAGGATATGGGCAAGGTGGTTGGCGCGCTGAAGGCCAAGCATGGCGCAGCACTGGATATGGGCATGGCCTCCGCTGCGGTGAAGGCGGCTTTGGCAGGGTAATGGCGCTTCCGGCGAATTTTCTTGATGAATTGAGGGCCCGCACCCCGATTGCCGGGGTGATCGGGCGCTCGGTCAAGCTCACCCGCTCCAGCCGGGACTGGAAGGGCTGCTGCCCGTTCCATGGGGAAAAAACGCCGTCTTTTTATGTGTATGACGACCATTACCATTGCTTTGGCTGCGGCGAGCATGGGGATGTCATCACCTTTGTGATGAAGAGCACCGGTGCGGCGTTTATGGAGGCGGTGGAGGATCTGGCCGCCCAGGCCGGGCTGGAGGTGCCAAAGCCCACGCCGCAGGCCGCCGAGGCTGAAGCCCGCCGCGCCGGGCTGGCGGAAGTGCTGGAAGCCGCCTGCAAGCAATACCAGCTCTGGCTTTGGGGCCAGGAAGGCCGCGCGGCGCTGGATTATCTGCGTGGGCGGGGGCTGGCGGATGATACCATCCGCCGCTTTCAGCTTGGCTGGTCCGGCGAGGGCAGGGGGGCGATTGCCGCCGCTCTGCGCGGGCAGAATATCAAGCCGGACCAGCTTATCGAGGCTGGGCTGATGAAACAAAGCGAGCGCGGGCCCACGGACATGTTCTTTGGCCGGGTGATGTTCCCTATTCGGGACCGGCGCGGGGCGCTGATCTCCTTTGGCGGACGGATTATGGGCGATGGTCAGCCGAAATATGTGAACGGGCCGGAGACACCGTTGTTTTCGAAGCGCCGCTCGCTTTACGGGTTGAATCTGGCGCGGGATGCCGTGCGCAAGGGTGCGCCGATGGTGATTGTCGAGGGCTATACGGATGTCATCGCCCTTTCTCAGGCCGGGTTTGGCGGCGCGGTGGCGCCGCTCGGCACCGCGCTGACCGAGGAGCATTTGGAGGAAATTTGGAAGCTGACGCCCGAGCCGGTGATTTGTTTTGATGGCGATGCGGCGGGCCAGCGGGCGGCGCTGAAAACTGCCGAACTGGCGCTGACGCAATTAACGCCTGAGAAATCGCTGAAGCTGCTGCGGTTGCCGCCCAAGGACGACCCGGACAGCTTGATTAAGAGCGGTGGCCGCCAGGCCTTTGAGGCGGAATTGGCTAAGGCCAAGCCTCTCTCGGCGGTTTTGTTTGATATGTTGAAGCTGGGGCAAGACACCGCGACTCCCGAAGGCAGGGCGCGGTTTTGGCAGAGGCTGGCAGCGGCGGCGAATAGTATCCCCAATAAAGTGCTATCAACAGAATACTATAACTTGCTGAAAAACCAATATAATCCTAATGATAAATCAAACCGCGCAAAACCAGGCCGCAGCCAATGGGTTAAAAATTCGCAGGGCCGATTTGTTCCAGTACCTCCGCCTGTGCCCCTTCCGCCGCGCATGGCCCCGGATGCCGAGGCAGCGCAGTTCCGCCGCGCCCGGCTGATGCTGGCGATTTTGCTGGCATTTCCGGTGTTGATTCCGGATGTGGAGGAAGCTTATTCCCATGTCCGGCTTCCAGCGGAGGATGAAGTGCTGCGGGAGGCGCTGCATGATTTCGTTTCGCAGGCTAAAACCCTTGACACGTCCTCCCTGTTCTCCCATCTCGGCAGCCTCGGCCTGGGCGGCCAGGCTCGCGCTCTGCAACAGCAGGTTCGGGCAGAATTCCGCTTGGCGCCGGATGCGAGCCCGGCGGAGGCCGCGCGCAACTGGTGGAGCTTGTACGAACTGATGGATTTCAGCATCGACATGTTGCGGGCGCAGCGTGACGAAGCCCAGGCGCTTTGGCTCACTAACCCCGATGACCGCGCCGCCTGCGACCGGCTTATGCGCTATAACGAGCTTTTGGCCCGGGCGCGCTCCGGTGCCGCTGGGCTAGAAGAAATCTGACTCGAATCGGGCGCACATGTTGCCTAGTTATTGACTTGTAAAATATACGAGCCGCTTAGACCGGAGACTTTACCTGACCATGGCCACCAAGCCGACCGCCACTACGGAAACCGCCGCCCCCGAGGCCGAGGCCGATG
>JAGWIE010000138.1 GCA_028866445.1 Rhodospirillales bacterium
GGCAGGCTCAGTCACCATTTCGTGCTCTCAGCGCAGGAGCTGCGCGGGTTGATCGACCGTACGCGCTTTGCCATCTCCACCGAGGAGACGCGTTATTACCTGAACGGCATTTATCTGCACGCGGCAGAAGGCGCGGATGGCCCGGTGCTTCGCGCCGTGGCAACTGATGGCCACCGCCTGGCCCGCGTGGAAGAACCGCTGCCCGAAGGCGCTGCGGGGATGCCCGGCATTATCATTCCGCGCAAAACCGTGACCGAGCTGCGCAAGCTGCTTGATGAAGTGACCGGGGAGATGGAGACAGCCCTTTCCGAGACGCGGATTCAGTTCAGCATCGGCACGATGAAGCTGACCAGCAAGCTGATCGACGGCACCTTCCCCGATTACGACCGGGTGATCCCGCGCGGGAACGACAAAATTTTGCGCGTGGACAAGAAGGATTTCAACGATGCAGTGGGCCGCGTTTCCGCCATTTCGGCTGAGAAACATCGCCCGGTGAAACTCTCCCTGGCCAAGGAACTGCTGGTTATCTCCGCTGCCTCTGCTGAGCAGGGCTCGGCTTCTGAGGAGCTGGGCGGTGATTTGATAGATTACCAGAACGGGCCTTTGGAAATTGGCTTTCAGGCACGGTATTTGTCGGATGTGACGGACCAGATTAAGGGCAAGGTGGAGTTTGCCTTCGCCGATGGCGCGGCGCCGACTTTGGTGCGTGACCAGGACGATAATTCCGCTGTGTACGTGCTTATGCCGATGCGGGTGTGAGACGACGCAACTCGAACGGCTGACCCTTACGGATTTCCGTTCCTACGCCGCGCTGCGCTTTGAACCGCAGGCGCGGCGTTTGGTGTTTGCGGGGCCGAATGGCGCGGGCAAGACCAATCTGCTGGAGGCTGCTTCCCTGCTGGTGCCGGGGCGGGGCCTGCGCGGGGCGCGGTTTGCGGAACTTGCGCGCCAAGGCGGGGCGGGCGGCTGGGCGGTGGCGGCGCGGTTTGATAACGGGCTGGAAATTGGCACGGGTGCTGTGGAAAACGCGCCAGACCGGCGGGCGTTTCTGCTAAACGGCGTGAAGCCCCGGGCGCAGAGCGAGGTGGCCGAACAATTCGCCGCCGTCTGGCTAACGCCACAGATGGACCGGCTGTTTACCGACACCGCCTCTGGCCGCCGCAAGTTTTTGGACCGGCTGGTGGTGGCACTTGAGCCGCACCATGCGCGCGAGATTGCGGCGTTTGAAAGTGCCTCCGCCCAACGCAACCGGTTGCTGGCCGAGCCGCCTTACGATGCCGCCTGGGCCGCGGCGCTTGAGGATTCCATGGCCCGGCACGCGGTGGCGGCCAGTGCGACGCGGGCAGCCCTTATCGCACGGTTGAATGCAACCATAAATGCCGGGGCGGCGGACCCGTTTCCGCGTGTGGTGCTGGGGCTTTCCTGCCAGATTGCGCAGAGGCTGGAACAGGCCCCGGCTTTGGATGTGGAGGATTGGCTGCGCGCCGCGCTGGCGGCCTCGCGCGCCGCCGATGCCGTTGCGAAATCCTCAAGCCAGGGGCCGCAGAAAGCCGATTTGTTGATTACGGACGCGCAAGCTGGCCGGGCCGCGGCATTTTCCTCAACCGGGCAGCAGAAGGCCATGCTGATTGGTATTGTGCTAGGCCATGCCGCAATGATTGCCGCCGCACGCGGCGAGCCGCCACTGCTGCTGCTGGATGAACCTCTGGTGCATCTGGATGCCGAGAGACGGAATGCGTTGTTTGTGGCGTTGGGAAAAGCCGATTTGCCCGCCTGGCTGACAGGCACGGATATGGAGGTTTTCGTGGGGTTGGATGCAGCGCGATACGAAGTCAAGGAGGGCGAGGTTTTAGCCGGTGACAAAAGTCATTTTCCCGCCAATCCTAAATATTAGGTCTGTGGTCTCTCATGTTTCTTAGTGACCGCAAGCGGAGGGTCCGGCTTCGGATTAAAACTAGAGAAAGTCGGAATTTCTAACGGTTTGGGGCTGTCGATTATTCGGCCCACTAAGTGCACTGGACATTTGTGCCGAAATTTTGGGGTAAGAAACAGTGGACGGGGGTGGTGCGTAATGCTTGAATTTTGAGCCAAAAATTAAGCCGACCTTTGTTCTGAAAAATAGTTATGTTACAGTTTGAATATGACAATTCAGAGTTCGATTGTGCTCGCGGCGATCATTATAGGTGGCTCACTCCTTGGGGCGTCTTTCATAGACAAGTACCAGCTTGCCATAGGGGCAGCGGTAGGCTCAAGCGAATCCTATGCTTGGCGCATTAACAAACATACTGGGCGAGTTGTGGCATGTCAGATCACCTACGATCCGTTTAAGGCAGGCGGCGACATCGACAATGCCCCGGTTAAGCCACAGACCAAGCCAATGGTCCTGATTGAATGCGGAGACGATTAGCTGATCGTGGCATTGCAATCCTTTGAATCTCGGTTTCGCGTAGCAGGAAATATACTCATCCTTGCTAGCGCCAGCTTTGATATTTGGTGGTTTTACGAATGCGAAAATACCCGCGATTTGCCAGCACTAAACGAGTTTCCAACTTTTTTTCGCTATGACTCAGAGGCTCATTTTCGAAACATGATAGTGAGTCTTTGTACTCTCTATGATAAAGCGCGCGGTTCGATTAAGATTGAAACACTCCTTGAGGAAGTGCAGATTAAGGCACCAACCAAGGTAAATCTGATTATGAATACTTATGTCTCTGCGCAGCCCAGGGCTAAGAAGATTAAAAAGCTGCGGGACAATCTTTTTGCTCATCGGAATAAGCAGCGCAGCGTCAATCAAATCTATCGAGAGGCCCAACTCACAGGAGATGACTGTAAAATTCTCATTTCTGATACTCTAGCGTGGCTTAACATGATTGCGGACGCGCTCGAAATTTCTTCGGTTGCTCTCTCTCCATTTGTAACAAGCGAGGCAGCCCAAATCATGCGCCGCATAAAAAGGTCTAAGCCAAGAAGAAGGCCTTCCGTCGCTCGGACGTTTTCAGACGTTTTCGGTATCGATAACTTGCCCGAACTGTAAAAGTGGGATGCGAGTGTTAATTAATTCTTGTTTCCGTACCGGCGTATGTCTGCTTTCGAGAGCGCTGCCGCTGATCGCGAATGACTTCCACGGCGCAAAGCTGACACTCGGCCCACTGTATGACACCCCTCTCCTCAAGCCGCCATAGGCGCTGATCCTTCCCAAAAACCGCCCCCCGCAGCTTTCTTCCCCAAAAACCTCGGCCTATATCCTTCTTATGCGTATCCTCCTCCTTGGTGATCTGCTTGGCCGTTCTGGCCGTGAGGCAGCCCTGAAACATATTCCCGAACTCCGCGCCTCCTTGAAGCTCGATTTCGTGGCGGTGAATGCCGAGAACGCTTCCCACGGGTTTGGTCTGGGGCCGGACATGGCGGAAGCTCTGTTCGCTGTGGGGGCGGATGTGATTACGCTTGGCAACCATGCGTGGGACAGGCGGGAGATTATCCCCTACATCGCCAATGAAAAACGCCTCATCCGCCCGATCAATTTCCCCCCCGGCACGCCCGGCACCGGGGCTTGCCTTGCGGCCCTGCCGGATGGCCGCAAGGTGCTGGTGGCCCAGGCGATGGGAAGGCTGTTCATGGACCCGATGGACTGCCCCTTCCGGGCTGTTGATGAACTGCTCACCCGCCATAAGCTGGGTATTACCACCCACGCTATCCTGGTTGATATCCATGCCGAGGCGAGTTCTGAGAAAATGGCGTTCGGCCATGCTTTTGATGGGCGGGTGAGCTGTGTGACGGGCACGCATACGCATGTGCCCACGGCGGATCATCAAATTTTGCCCGGCGGCACGGCGTATATGACTGATCTCGGCATGTGCGGGGATTATGATTCCGTGATTGGGATGCAGAAAGCCGCCGCGTTAAACCGTTTTATCCGCAAAATGCCGGGCGAGAAGCTGAGCCCGGCGGAAGGTGAGGCAACGCTGTGTGGGGCTTTTGTGGAAACAAATGACGCGACGGGCCTGGCCCGCAGGATCGAGCCTTTGCGCCTGGGCGGGCGGTTGGCGCCGGTTTTGCCCACCATCTGAGGCTTTCACGGCCTGTTAACAGGAAGGCTGGTAAATGCGGAGGCGTTTCCCAACCCGGTTTTGGCAGGATTGAATGTCGTCTTTGGTTTTGGAGCTTAAGCAGGGTGAATCGATGATCCTCAACGGCGCGGTCATCCGGTTTAAAACCCGCACGCGGTTGGAGCTGAACAACCATGCGCGGTTTTTGTTCGGCAAGCAGATCATGTACCCCGAGGACGCCAACAGTCCGGCGCGCCAGGCTTATTACGCGTTGCAGGAGGTTTATATCGGTAAGGATGACCTACGCGCGGCGGCGTTGAGTGCTGCGCAGGAGCTTATTGGCGGTTTATGCAAAAGCGCGGCGGCGGCGGAACAATGCGGCTGGTCGGCTTTGCTGCGCCTCTGCACGGAAGAAACCGCGTTTGAGGCGCTGAAGCTTGCCCGGCAGATGATCCGCCTGGAGGGAGCCGTTTCGACTGCCGGTTAGGCCGGGTTGCGTAATTCCTCAAGCCGCGCCAGCACGGTCGGCACGTCTGGCTGAACCTCGAACAGCTTGCGCACCTCTGGGCGGGCAAAACCGCGCTTTATGGTTTCCTCCAGCATCGCCACGAACGGCTCCGCCCAGCCAAGAATATTCACCAGGATGATTGGCTTGTTATGCTGGCCAAGCTGCTTCCAGGTTAGAATCTCGAAAGTTTCATCAAATGTGCCGAGCCCTCCCGGCATCACCACGAAGGCATCGCCCAGCGCGAACAGGCGGCGCTTGCGGGTGTGCATCGAGTCGGTGACGATAAGTTCCGTCAGGCCCTGGAACTC
>JAGWIE010000139.1 GCA_028866445.1 Rhodospirillales bacterium
GAGAAAGCTAAGGCCTTCGCTGGTGGCGCCGGTTGCACCTTGCGGGCTGGTTTGGGAACCTGACATCGATCAGCCCTCCTTCTTATCTAGGCCAAGCTGGGCGGAAAGCCCTTTCAGCTCGGCATCGTTCTGCAACACCTGTTCCAGCAGGCCCTCCAGCTCCTCGGAGCGGTCAGCCTTGCTCAGCAGGTCACGCAGCTTGTTGCGGGTTTCCAGCAGGGATTTCAGCGCCGGCACCTGGTCGACCACGCGGGCGGGGTCGAAATCATCCATGGAGTTAAACTTAAGGTTCACCGCCATTTCGCTGCCATCATCAGCCAGCGTGTTCTCAACCTTCATGTTCAGGCCAGGAGACATGCGGGCCATGATGTCGTTGAAATTGTCACGGTCGATCTGCGTGAATTTGCGCTCCGTCATCGGCCGCAACGGCTGGGTGGGGTCGCCCGAGAAATCGCCCATCACGCCCATCACGAAGGGAAGCTCTCGCTTGATCTCAGCGCCGTCGGTTTCGACGTCGTAGGTGATATGAACACGCGGTTTGCGAACCCGGTTCAGTTTGCTGTGTACGCTGCCACTCATTTCTTAGGTCTCCCGAAAGGCTTGCGGTTCATTACAATACGGAACGGTTGGCGATGGCTTTGCTTTCCGCCGGATTATTTGCGGCCGCGCTGAATAACGAAATTAAACTACCGTCTATCCCTCGGTTTTCAGGCCAAGGCTGTTAAGAATGCTGTTCCGCACCTGATCGTCCCGCACCAGCTCAGCAATGAGCTCAGGCCATGAGAGCCGACCGCGACGGATCGCTTCGTCGATTGTATAAGCAAGGGGCGATTGCGGTTCTGTCCGGCGGAAATACTCTGCGATTTCCGACAGGGTTGCAAGTGCATCTTCACGGTTGGCGAGGCGCTTGGGTTTACCCGGTCCGCCTGCCCCCTCATCCTGCATTCCACCACCAGCTTCCACGGCCTCGCCCTCCGGCGGCAAAGCGGCGGCCTCAGCGGGGGCGTAGCGCGCCACAAACTCGCCAACCACCGCCAGCGTTTCGGCAATGCGCCCGGTGGGAGGCGCATCTCGCCCGGCCAGGCGGTCGAATACCTCACCCATGGCGACCCAGGCTGTGCGCGCGGCCTCAAGGTTGCGGCGCAGCAATATATAATTACCCGGCGGGGCGGCCCGCGCGGCGGCACGCATCGCATCATACGGCAACACCCCGGCGGCGATCCGGGCATCCACGCGCTTCTGGTCAGCTATCGCCGCAAGTTCGGCTGATTGCTGATACTGAAACAGCATTACCATTTCGCCGTTAGCATCCCTGAACAAGGGAAGCTTCTGCAACGGCTGGCTCAACGTACCATCCCCGCCTTCCCCGTTCAGCCCGGTAACGGGTGCCACGCGGGTTTCCATCCCGTCCTCGTCCGGCATTGGGAACAAATTATCCCAATAACGCTCCGCAAGGCCCGCCAGCAAGCTGGCACCAAAGGCCAGGCCCGCCAGCCCATCGCTGCGTACCAGCGCCTCGGTCAACCATGCGGCGGCTTCCAAATCTTTAGCTTGTTTGCTGAGTATTTCCACGGCCAGCGTGCGCACGCCACGCCAACCTTCGGGCGAGGCTACCTCTCCAGGATTCGCATCAGCCGCGCGTTCCGCGGCGCGGGCATCGGCCCTGGCGTCACGCAATCTGAAATAGAGAGAGGTGGGCGAAAAATCCTCACGGACATCTGTGCCCACCGGGGTATCATCGCTGATCGGCGCCAGCAAGCCTTCGAGGTCCAAGCCTTCAACAGCCATGCTTATGCCCTCTCCCCCAGTTGATCCGCCATCGAACCGTGCGGCCAGCTTGTTGCGTATCGATCATTTTTAATCCGGCCCGTTAACCGGCAATACTTCTCCTGTATTAGCTGGACATAACCGGTAACTCAAGCTAACGAAATGCGTCAAAAAATCAGCGCACCGGAAAGTGCTGCAATCTTATCAGGGTGTGTCCGCTGGCGGTTTTACTCCGGTAAATATCCAGCTCCGGCACGAGACGTTCAGTAAGGGGGAAGCCTTGGTCACACTCGACCTCAAGTCGTTAATCGGCCGCCTGGATGACCATTGCCGCCGCGCGCTGGAAGCCGCCGCCGGGCTCACAATGTCCCGCACCCATTACAATGTCGAAATCGAGCATTGGCTGGTGAAGCTGGCGGAAGGAACCGACACAGATTTTGCCGCCATCTTCCGCCAATACGATATCGACCACGGCCGTTTCCTGGCCGATCTGAACAAGGCGCTGGACAAACTGAAGACCGGCAATTCCCGCGCCCCTGGCCTTGCACCGGATGTGGTGGATACGGCCAAGCAAGCCTGGCTGTTGGCATCAATCGAGCAAGGTCTGGCGCGGGTTCGTTCCGGCCATGTGCTGCTGGCCCTACTGGCGGATGAAACCCTGGCGCGGCGCGCCCGGGAAGCTTCCAGCCAGTTAATGAAAATCCAGCCGGATGTGCTGAAGCGCGACCTCGCAACGATTACCTCGGGCAGCGTCGAATCTAGCACGCCAATGGCCGCCGACGGCGCCGCCCCCGCAACGGATGAAAATGGCGTGCCCCGCCCGGCAGGCAATGGCGCGCTCGACCTTTATACTTACGACCTTACCGACCGGGCGCGGAAGGGCAAGATCGACCCGATCCTGGGCCGGGATTTCGAGATCCGCCAGGCGATCGACATTCTCACCCGCCGCCGCCAGAACAACCCGATTCTCACTGGCGAGGCGGGCGTTGGTAAAACCGCCGTGGTGGAGGGCCTGGCCCTGAAAATCGCCGCCGGCGAAGTGCCCGAGGCGATGAAGGACGTGACACTCCGCACGCTGGACCTTGCACTTTTGCAGGCGGGTGCGGGCATGAAGGGTGAGTTCGAGCAGCGCCTTAAATCCGTCATCGACGAAGTAAAGGCGAGCCCGAAACCCATCATCCTGTTCATCGACGAGGCGCATACACTCATAGGTGCTGGCGGCCAGGCCGGGCAGAACGATGCCGCCAACCTGCTGAAGCCCGCTCTGGCGCGCGGCGAGCTGCGCACCGTGGCCGCTACCACTTGGGCTGAGTACAAGAAATATTTCGAGAAGGATGCGGCGCTGACACGCCGTTTCCAGGTGGTGAAGGTGGAAGAACCTTCCGAGCCGATGGCCATCGCGATGATCCGCGGCCTTACCGGCACTCTGGAGCGGCATCACAAAACCCGCATTCTGGACGAGGCGATTTCCGAAGCCGTACGGCTTTCCGCCCGCTTCATCCCCAGCCGCCAGCTGCCAGACAAAGCAATCAGCCTGATCGACACCGCCTGCGCGCGGGTGGCGATGAGCCAGGCGGCCATCCCCGCGCCCATCGAGGATAAGCAACGCCGGATCGAGCTGATCGATACGGAAGTTTCGATCCTGGAACGCGAATCCGCGACCGGCGGAGACCATGCCACCCGCATGGCCGAGCTGACCGAGGAAAAGGCGGCGTTGCAGGAGGCGCTGGCGGCGCTGGAAACGCGCTTCGCCGAGGAAAAAACCATTGCCACCGAGATCAGCGCCGTGCGCGCCAAGATCGAGGACAAGGAAAATGCGGAAGACAAAGCCGCGCTGAAGGAACAGCTCAACAAGCTTCATGAAGATTTGAGGACATTGCAGGGTGAAACGCCGCTGATCTTCCCGGTTGTGGACGGCCAGGCGGTGGCGGAGATTGTGGAAAGCTGGACCGGCATTCCCGCCGGGCGGATGCAGTCCAACGAGATCAACACCGTTCTGAACCTCAAAGAGACGATGGAGGAGCGGGTCGTCGGCCAGCCGCACGCGATGGAGGCGGTGGCCCAGGCCATCCGCACCAGCCGCGCGAAACTCACAGACCCGCGCAAGCCCATTGGGGTGTTCATGATGGTAGGCACCTCCGGCACGGGCAAAACCGAAACGGCACTCACGCTCGCCAATCTGCTTTATGGCGGCGAGCAGAATCTCACCACCATCAATATGACCGAGTTTAAAGAAGAGCATAAGGTCTCGCTGCTGATGGGCTCGCCCCCCGGCTATGTCGGTTATGGCGAAGGCGGTATCCTTACCGAGGCCGTGCGCCGCCGCCCTTATTCCGTGATTCTGCTGGATGAGATGGAGAAGGCGCATCCCGGCGTGCAGGACGTGTTCTTTCAGGTGTTCGACAAGGGCAACATGAAAGACGGTGAAGGCCGGGACATCGACTTCAAGAACACCGTCATCATCATGACCTCCAATGCAGGAACAGACCTGATCGACAAGCTGTTCGCCGACCCCGAAACAGCGCCCGATGCCGCCGGGCTGGCGGATGCGCTGCGCCCAGAGTTGATGAAGTATTTCAAACCGGCTTTTCTCGGCCGCGTTACGCTGGTGCCTTACTTCCCGCTCTCTGACGATGTCATCCGCCAGATTGTGCGGTTGCAGCTCAACAAAATTACGAAACGCGTGAAGGAGGCTTACAAAGCCAGCTTCACCTACGCGCCGGAGCTGGTGGAAACAATCGCCGCGCGTTGCAAGGAATCCTCATCAGGTGCCCGCAATGTGGAGAATATCCTCTCGCGCAGCCTGCTACCGGAACTTTCCGCCGAGGTTCTGGCCCGCATGGCCGCGGGCGAGGGGATTTCCAACATATCGGTTGGCATCGGGCCGGAGGGGTCTTTCTCTTACCAACTGAATTAGCGTTCTACCGTCCATAACAGGAGCATCACCATGCCGATCTATATTAAGTACACCAACCCCGACATCAAGGGCGACGTCACTACCTCCGGGTTCACCGACCAGATCGAAGTTCACAGCTTCCAGTGGGGCGTGGGCCGCGGCGTTGGCTCACCCACCGGCGCTTCTGGCAACCGCGA
>JAGWIE010000140.1 GCA_028866445.1 Rhodospirillales bacterium
CCGGAATTATGCGGGCGCGGCGCAATCTCGTTCACCACCACCTCACCCGAGGCTGTCACGAACATTTCGACACCCATCAGCCCCACCAGCTCCAGCTTTTCCGCCACCACGCGGGCGATGCCCTGCGCCGCCTGCGAAATTTCCGGCCCTAATGGCGCCGGGGCGAGGGTGAGGTCCAGAATATGGTGCTTGTGGCGGTTCTCCACCGTGTCGAAACAGCGGATTGTGCCATCCACCCCGCGCGCGACCATAACGGAAATTTCCATCCCGAAATTCACGAAACCTTCCAGCACCAGCGGCTTCGGTGCCAGCCGCTCAAAGGCCGCGGCCAAGTCCTCTGGCCCGCGCAGCATTGCCTGGCCCTTACCGTCATAACCCAGCCGCGTGGTTTTCAGCACAGCGGGCAGGCCGAGCCTTGCCACCGCCGCTTCCAGCTCGGCCAGGCTTTCAACCTTCGCCCAGGGTGCCGTGGCAATCCCGGCAGCGTTCAAAAACTGCTTTTCCAAAATCCGGTCCTGGCTGATCGCCAGAATCTTCGCACCTGGGCGCACCGGTTTCAGGCTTTCCAGCAATTCCAGCGAGGCGGCGGGCAGGTTCTCGAACTCGAAGGTGATTACATCCACCGCCTCGGCAAAGGCGCGCAGGGCCTCCAAATCGTCATAAGCCGCCACAGTGTTGCGCGCCGCCACTTGCGCGGCGGGGCCATCCTGCTCCGGTGAAAATACATGCACGAGATAACCCAGCCGGGCCGCCGCCTGGGCGGACATGCGACCAAGCTGGCCGCCACCGATCATGCCAATCACAGCACCTGGCTTCATACCGGCACCTCCGGCACGCTGGCGGTCTGCTCGGCCCGCAAAGCGGCCACCCGGTCGCGCAAGGCAGGGTCAGACAATGCCAGGATGGAAGCCGCGAGGATGCCGGCATTGATGGCACCCGGCTTGCCAATGGCCAAGGTGCCCACCGGTACACCGCCTGGCATCTGCACGATGGAAAGCAGGCTGTCCTGCCCGTTCAGCACCGTGGCCGCCACCGGCACGCCCAAAACAGGCAAATTGGTCATGGAGGCCGCCATGCCCGGCAAATGCGCCGCCCCACCCGCACCGGCGATGATGATTTTCAAGCCGCGGCTTTCGGCGGATTTCGCATATTCATACAGCCGCTCCGGCGTGCGGTGCGCGGAAACCACCTTCGCCTCATACGCCACGCCCAGCTTTTCCAGCATCAGCGCCGCGTGTTCCATAATGGGCCAGTCCGACCGGCTGCCCATGATAATCCCGACCAATGGCTTGCTCATGCCGTGCGGTCCGGGATCAACCGGCTTTCCAGCCGCGAAATTTCATCTTTCAGCCCCAGCTTGCGTTTTTTCAGCCTTTGCAAATGCAACTGGTCCACCGGCGGGTGGTCGCTGATCCGGCTGATAACGGTATCGAGGTCCCGGTGCTCGCTGCGCAAAGCGTGCAAGGAGCGCAGCAGGTTATCTTTATCGGTGAGCATGGGGGAGCAATAGAGAAAATCTTGCCTTTCCGAAACCGGAATTTTGCGGGCCATGCGGCTTTTCCGCACATTGTGACAAGGCCGCCCGCAACGGGGATTATTTCAATATAGTCTGCAAAATCTGGGCGCGGCAATTTTCCAGCGGCAGCGGCGAGCGCAACACCTTGGCGATCAAAATCGCGCCTTGCATGGAGGAATAGATGAACCCCGCAATCCGTTTGCAATCAAGCTCGGCACTCAGCTCCCCGGTGGCAACACCCTCTTCCAGAACATGTTTAATGCCATCGCGCATATCCTCGAAAATCCGCCCCAGGCGCTGGCGCAGCACCTCAGACTGGTCAGCCACCTCGGCGCAGAAATTTCCCACCAAGCAGCCGCCGCGCATCTCGTTGCAGCTCAACCCGGCAATGGCCTTGTCGAAATATGCGTCGATCCTCTCGCGCGCGGTTTTCGAGGAATCGCCCAGGATCTGCGCATTGAAATTCCGGCTCTGCTCGAAGTATCGCTCCAGAATCTCCAGCCCAAACGCCTCTTTCGAGGGGAAATGATTGGTGAAAGACCCCAGCGGCACATTGGCCGCTTGGGCAATGTCGCGCACGGATGCACCCATGAAGCCCCGTTCGTGAACAACACGGAGCCCTTCATTCAGAATTTTCTCACGGTTTGACGGTCTGGCCATGGCTTTCGGCTTCAAATTACAAACTTGACCTCATAAATACGGTCGTACACATTTGTTTGCAAGATCATTCGCCCGGCTAATCTGGCTCTACCGCAAAGCCACCGCAAAATCCGCCTCGGTTTGCCGCTTTATCTCGTCCACGGTCACACCCGGCGCGTGCTCGGTCAGCACCAATCCTTTACCCTTCTGCACCTCAAATACGCCGAGATCGGTGATGATTTTGGAAACAACGCCCTTGCCGGTGAGCGGCAAGGTGCATTGCTTCAGAATTTTGGGCTCACCCTTGGCGGTATGCTCCATCAGCACCACCACGCGCGGCACGCCCGCCACCAAATCCATCGCCCCGCCCATGCCCTTCACCATCTTGCCGGGCACCATCCAGTTGGCGAGGTCACCACTCTCAGCCACCTGCAGCGCACCGAGAATGGAAATATCGATATGCCCGCCACGGATCATGCCAAAGCTCTGGGCTGAATCAAAGAAGCTGGTGGTCGGCAGCGCCGTTACCGTCTGCTTCCCGGCATTGATCAAATCCGCATCTTCCTCACCCTCGTAAGGAAACGGCCCCATGCCCAGCATCCCGTTCTCGGATTGCAGCTGGATGGTCATGCCATCGGGGATATGGTTCGCCACCAGCGTCGGAATGCCGATGCCGAGATTCACATAGAACCCGTCTTCAAGTTCGGCGGCGGCCTTCGCGGCCATCTCATCGCGGCTCCAGGGCATGGCTCAACCCTCCTTCCTGCGCACGGTGCGCTGTTCAATACGTTTTTCGATGCGCGCGGGCTTCACGATCTTCTTCACGAAGATGCCCGGCGTGATGATATGATCCGGGTCGATCTGCCCGGGCTCGACGATCTCCTCAACCTCCGCCACGGTGAATTTCGAAGCCGTGGCCATGATCGGATTAAAATTGCGCGCAGTCTTGCGGTAGACGAGATTGCCTTCCGTATCCGCCTTCCAGGCATGCACGATGGAAAGATCCGCGAACAGCCCGGTCTCCATCACGTAATGGCGGCCGTTGAACTCGCGGGTTTCCTTGCCCTCGGCCACCTGGGTGCCGTAACCCGTTGCAGTGAAAAACGCCGGTATCCCCGCCCCGCCCGCGCGGATGCGCTCAGCCAGCGTGCCTTGCGGGTTAAACTCAATCTCCAGCTCCCCCGCCAGATATTGCTTCGCGAAGGTCGCGTTCTCACCCACGTAAGATGAAATCATCTTTTTAATCTGCCGGGTTTCCAGCAGAATCCCCAACCCCGCGCCATCGATCCCGGCATTGTTGGAGATCACCGTCAGGTTCTTCACACCTGAATCCCGGATCGCCTCGATCAGGCTCTGCGCGATCCCACATAAGCCAAACCCGCCGGACATGATGGTCATGCCGTCGAACAGCTTGCCCTTCAGGGCCTCGGCGGCATTTGTGCAAACCTTACTTATTGCCATGTCTAGCGCTCAACGCACATGGCAACGCCCATGCCGCCGCCAATGCACACGGTGGCAAGCCCTTTATGGGCGCCGCGCCGCTTCATCTCATGCAGCAAGGTGGTTAAAATCCGCGCGCCCGAGGCACCAATCGGGTGGCCAATGGCAATCGCCCCGCCATTCACATTCACCTTGGCGGGGTCGAACGCCAGATCGCGGTTCACCGCACAGGCCTGTGCCGCAAAGGCTTCGTTGGCTTCAATCAAATCCAGCTCGGCGGCTTTCCACCCCGCGCGGTCCAACGCCTTGCGCGAGGCGGGGATAGGCCCGGAGCCCATCAGCGCCGGGTCCACCCCGGCAGTGGCGAAACTCACAATCCGCGCCAGCGGCGTCAGCCCGCGTTTGGCGGCTTCCGCCGCACTCATCACCACCAGCGCGGCGGCTCCATCGTTAATGCCGGAGGCATTACCGGCGGTCACCGTGCCATCCTTGGCAAAAGCCGGTTTCAGCTTCGCCATAGTCTCGGCGGAAGCGTCATGGCGGATATACTCGTCATTCTCCACCACAACTTCGCCCTTGCGGCTGGAAAGCGTCACCGGTGCAATTTCGTCCTTGAATTTCCCGGCCTTCTGCGCGGCGGAAGCCTTCTGCTGTGAGGCCAGCGCCATCGCATCCTGTTCATCCCGCGAAACCTGCCACTGCTTGGCGACGTTTTCGGCAGTAATGCCCATATGGTAGCCGTTAAAGGCATCCCACAGCCCGTCTTTCAGCATCGTATCCACAAAATTCAGATCGCCCATTTTCTGGCCGGCGCGCAGATGCTGCGCATGGGGAGAAAGGCTCATATTTTCCTGCCCGCCCGCCACCACAATGCTGCTCTGGCCAGACATAACCTGCTGCGCCGCCAAGGCCACCGCCCGCAGGCCCGAGCCGCAAACCTGGTTGATGCCGAAGGCCGTCTTGCTGTCAGGAATACCCGCAGCGCGCGCTGCCTGGCGAGCGGGGTTCATGCCCTGTCCCGCGGTGAGCACCTGGCCCAGAATCACCTCGTCGATATCTTCCGGGGAAAGCCCCGCCCGCTCAATGGCGGCTTTTATCGCCACCTCGCCCAGCTTATGCGCCGGGGTGGCGCTGAACGCGCCGTTAAAGCTGCCGACGGGGGTACGCGCCGCCGAGACAATGACGATATCATCCATGTCCTGGTTCCTTTTCCAGCCTCGTAGTCGTGAAATTACGATATGCCG
>JAGWIE010000141.1 GCA_028866445.1 Rhodospirillales bacterium
AACGACCTTCTGCCCGCGAACCTCATCGATGCCCCAGGCCGGCTCTGGCTGATTGATTGGGATTATGGTGGGTTCAATACGCCGTTATTCGACCTCGCAAGTGTTGCCTCGAACTGCATCTTTTCAGATGAACTTTCAGTACAACTGCTCGAAGCCTATTACGAGACCTCTGTAACTGCTGAGCTGTGGCGCCGGTTCCAGGCGATGATTTGCGCCTCGCTTTTGCGGGAAACGCTGTGGAGCATGGTTTCTGAAATCTCATCCAAGATCGATTTCGATTACCGCGCCTATACCGCAGAGTACCGCGCGCGATTTGACGCCGCTTTTGCCAATTTCATCATGCTATGAGGACAAAATGAGCGACCTGCCAAAATCGTCGAAAATTATCGTGATCGGTGGCGGCATTGTGGGCTGTTCCACCGCTTATCATCTGGCCAAGCTCGGCGTTGAGGTCACGCTGCTTGAACGCAAGAAACTCACCTCCGGCACCACGTTTCATGCCGCGGGCCTGGTGGGGCAATTACGCACAAGCGCCAACATCACGCAGCTTCTGGGCGAATCCGTAAAGCTCTACCGGCGGCTTGAAACCGAGACCGGGCTTGGCACGGGTTGGAAGATGAATGGCGGGCTACGCCTCGCCTGCAATCAAGAGCGCTGGACGGAGGTGAAGCGCCAGGCCACCACAGCGCGCTCGTTTGGGCTTGAGATGCATCTGCTCACCCCGGCCGAGGCGCAAAAACTCTGGCCGCTGATGACGGTGGATGATCTGGTGGGGGCGGCGTTTCTGCCAACCGATGGACAGGCCAACCCCTCTGATATTACGCAGGCGCTCGCCAAGGGTGCGCGCATGGGGGGAGCGCGGATATTTGAGGATACCAAGGTTTTATCGGTTGATATCGAGGCGGGAATTATCCGCGGAGTATCCACCGATAAGGGCTATATTGCCTGCGAGAAGCTGGTGCTGTGCGGGGGGCAGTGGTCGCGGGATTTCGCCAAAACCGTGGGGGTGAATATACCGCTCGTATCGGTTGAGCATCAATATATGATCACTGAACGCATCGAGGGTGTTAGCGCTGATTTGCCGACCCTGCGCGACCCAGACCGGCTGACCTATTACAAGGAGGAGGTGGGCGGCTTGGTAATGGGCGGCTATGAACCCAACCCAATTCCCTGGGCACTGGATGGCATTCCGAAGGGTTTCCATTACAGCCTGCTCAATTCAAATTTTGAGCATTTTGAGCAGATCATGGAACTCGCCCTCGGGCGCGTGCCGGCATTGCAAACCGCCGGCATCAAAACCTTGCTGAATGGGCCAGAGAGTTTCACGCCGGATGGCAATTTTATCTTGGGCGAAGCGCCTGAGTTAAAAAATTTCTTTGTCGGTGCGGGTTTCAACGCTTTTGGCATCGCCGCTGGGGGTGGGGCTGGCATGGCACTGGCGGAATGGGTGGCAAAGGGTGAAGCGCCCTATGATTTGTGGCCCGTGGATATCCGCCGCTTTGGCCGCCCGCATTTTGACACTGACTGGGTGCGGACACGCACGCTGGAAGCCTATGGCAAGCACTACACCATGGCCTGGCCGTCGGAGGAGCATGAGTCCGGACGGCCCTGCCGGAAATCCCCGCTCTACGAGACGTTCAGGGCCAATGGCGCGTGTTTCGGCGAGAAGCTGGGCTGGGAGAGGCCAAACTGGTTTGCCGACCCGGCGTCGGGTGAGAGGCCGCGCGATATTTATACCTTTGGCATTCCAAACTGGCATGAGGCTGTAGGGCGCGAACACAAGGCAGCGCGTGAGGCGGCGGCATTATTCGACCAGACCTCGTTTGCGAAATTCGTGCTGAAAGGACCGGACGCCGAGGCCGCTCTGAGTTGGATCGCCGCCAATGATGTCGCCAAACCAGTAGGCTCATTGATCTACACGCAGATGCTGAACGACAGGGGCGGTATTGAATGTGACCTTACCTGCGTGCGCATTGCGCCGGACGAGTATTACATCGTTACCGGCACCGGCTTTGCCACACATGATTTCAACTGGATTTCCCGCAACATCCCGCCAGAGATGAACGCGCAGTTGGTTGATGTCACCTCCGCCTATTCGGTGCTGGCGCTGATGGGCCCGCGCGCGCGCGATATTCTCCATGCGGTCACGCGCGATGACGTTTCCAATGCTGGGTTTCCCTTCGGCACCTCTAAAATGATCGGCATTGCAGGCTGCCCGGTGCGGGCGCTGCGCGTGACCTATGTGGGCGAGCTGGGATGGGAACTGCATCTGCCGGTGGAATACGCAACCGGCGTTTATGCGGCGTTGAAGGCGGCGGGTGCCGCCTTCGGCCTGAAGGATGCAGGTTATAGGGCGATCGAAACGCTGCGGCTCGAGAAAGGCTACCGTGCCTGGGCTGGCGATATCACGCCGGACCATACCCCGCTTGAGGCCGGGCTGGGCTGGGCCTGCAAGCTGCGTAAAAATATTCCTTTCCGCGGGCGCGCGGCGCTGGAAGCGCAGAAACAGGCCGGTGTAAAACGAATGTTTGCTGCCTTCACCACCGAAAATCCGGACATCGTTCTGCCCGCCCGCTCGACGATTTATCGGAACGGCGAACGTGTGGGATACCTCTCAAGTGCCGGGTTCGGCTACACAATCGGCAAATGGATCGGCTATGGATATGTCCGGTCGGCCAGTCCGATTGACGCGGATTTTGTGCTCAACGCCACCTACGAGCTGGAGGTGGCGACACACCGCCTGCCCTGCCAGGTGAGCCTGGAGCCGCTTTACGACCCGAAGGGCGCGCGGATAAAATGCTAGGGTGCTCCGGCGCGGATGAAATGTTCGATGTCGCCGTCATCGGCGGCGGGGTTGTTGGCTGTGCCGTCATGCGCCGCTTCGCCCTCGCGGGAGCCAAGGCAGTGCTGATCGAAGCCGCACCGGATATTCTGGCTGGGGCCTCGAAGGCCAATAGCGCGATTTTACATACGGGGTTCGACGCGCCACCAGGCAGCCTGGAATGGCAGCTCGTGCAGGCGGGCTACCGGGAATATCTAGATATCCACGCCGCACTTAACTTGCCGCTGCTGCAAACCGGCGCGCTTGTCTGCGCGTGGAACGAGGATGAGGCCGCGCGGCTTGAGAGCATCGTGGCACAGGCGCGGCTTAACAACGTGGCGGATGTTCGGCTTATCGGCGCAGAGGCGGCGCGGGCACTGGTGCCCGGCCTTTCCACGCGGCTGCTGGATGCGGTTGCGGTGCCAGGGGAATATGTCATCGACCCGTGGTCGGCACCGCTTGCCTATCTCACCCAGGCGGTGGCGCTGGGGGCAAAGCTGCTATTCAACGCGGAACTGCTGGCCGGGCAGTTTGATGGCACATGGCATTTGCAGACAAAGGCAGGCGCTGTGCGCGCGGCGGCGGTGGTGAACACAGCCGGGCTCTATGGTGATGTGGTGGATGCACGGCTTGGCTTCACGCCTGAATTCACCATCAAGCCGCGCAAGGGGCAGTTTGTGGTGTTCGACAAAGCGGCCGCCCGGCATGTGCCGCGTATCATCCTGCCGGTGCCGAGCGAGACCACCAAGGGGATCGTGCTTTGCCCTACAGCCTTTGGCAATGTGCTGGTCGGCCCAACGGCGGAGGAGCAGGAAGACCGTACCCGCGCCACTGTTGAGGCAGAGACTCTGGCCGCGCTCGTGCGCCGTGCCGCCGAGATTATGCCAGCCCTGGAGGAGATGCCGGTGACGGCTGTGTATGCCGGACTGCGTCCCGCCACAGAAACCAAGGCTTATCGGGTGGCAACCCGGCCGGAGCAACGCGCCATCACCTTGGGCGGGGTGCGCTCAACCGGGCTTACGGCTGCTTTGGGGCTGGCCGGTCATGCGCTCAGCCTGCACGGGCAATTCGGCGCCGCATTGCCCGCAGCACCCCTGCTTGTGCCGCCAGTTCGCGTGCCGAACCTCGCGGAAAGCCGCCCGCGCGACTGGCAACAGCAGGGCTGTGGCGAAATTGTTTGCCATTGCGAGATGGTCACGCGCCGCGAGATAGAAGCCGCACTGGCGAGCGCGGTGCCACCGGGGGATTTCGGCGGGCTAAAGCGCCGCACCCGCGCCGGGCTTGGGCGCTGCCAGGGGTTTTATTGCAACGCCCAGCTGGCGGCGATGACGCAAGGGCGACTGAGCACACCCCTTGCGGTTCCTGCGGAGGGTGGCTGATGCGCAGCGCGGCGGATGTGATTGTGGTTGGCGGCGGGCCCGCGGGCGTGGCGGCGGCGGTTGAATTGCGACGCAATGGCGTTGAGCGGGTGACGCTGCTTGAACGCGAAGCATATCTAGGCGGGGCAACGCGCCATTGCAGCCATTCACCCTTTGGTATGCGCGAGTTTGGGCGGATTTATTCTGGCCCGGCCTATGCGCGGCGGCTGGCCGCAGAGGCCGAGCGCCACGGCGTAACAATCCGCACCGGGCATTCGGTGGTGTCTCTGCATGAGGACGCCCGCCTGACGGTGGCCTGCAACGGAGTGGTATCTGAGCTTGAGGCCAAACGGATCATCATGGCGACCGGAGCGCGCGAAGCCTCGCGCGCCGCGCGGTTGCTGCCGGGGGATCGCCCGGTGGGCGTGCTCTCAACCGGCGCGCTGCAAGCCTATGTGGCGCTGCACGGCATAATGCCGTTCCGGCATCCGGTTATTCTCGGCTCTGAACTCGTAACATTCTCTGCTGTCCTCACCTGCTTGCGCCATGGGGCGCGGCCGGTGGCGGTGGTGGAAACGCTGCCTTACGCGCTGGCGCGGGCACCGGCCTCGTGGTTTCCGGGCATGGTCCGCGTGCCATTTTTTCGTGGCGCGGAATT
>JAGWIE010000142.1 GCA_028866445.1 Rhodospirillales bacterium
GGATCATTATTGCCCCTGCACCTGCATTAATCTTTGCTGGTCCAGTTGCCGCCAGGTTGAATTTACCGGCGCGCTGGCAAAGGATTGTTTGAACAGCGCCAGCGCCTCGGGCGTAATCGTCCCGGCTTGTTCGCTCAGCGCCTCGGCCAAATACGCCTCGCCCTCGCTTGCATCGGCAGAGCCTGGGGGAGCTTCGGTCAAATGCGCGCGCAGCATGGCGATCATATTGTCGAGCTGCTGTTGTTGCACCGCCTGCTGTGCCGCCCAGGCCGCGTGTGGCTCTGAAGGTACGGGCGTTGCCCCTGGTAAATAAAGCGCGAATCCCCCTACCGGCAGGGCGATGATCGTCATCAACAATAATAATTTCGCGCTGCCGCCACGGGGTTGGGCGGGCAGGGCATCAGCCGTCAGAATCCGGCGTTCAACTTCAAGCTTCGCGCCTGCATGTTCCTGCTCGCCAATTCGGCCATCGGCCAAATCCCGGTCAAGCTCGGCAAGCTGCGCCCGGTGCAGGGCAAGCGACGCCTCCCGCCGTTCCGGCAGGCTTTGCCCACGCCGGAACACCAGCAACAAGGGCAAGGAAAGTGCCAGCGCCACCGCCAGCATTACAATCAACATCATTTCAGCAATTCATCCAGCCGGGCCTGCTCGGCCGCGCTTAAAGGTGCCAGGGCGTTGGCGTGGGTTCGCCGCCCTAGCCAGAAAGCCAGAAGCCCGGCGGCAAGCGCCAGGGCGGGCGAGGCGTAAAGCAGCCAGGTGAGCGGCGAGACAGGCGGCTTCAGCAGCACAAAAATGCCGTAACGCTGCACCATGTAGTGCATAATCTGCTTATCCGGCACGCCCTGCACCACTTGCTGGCGAATGATCACCCGCAATTGTTTGGCAAGCCCGGCCGAGGATTCCTCGATGCTTTCATTCTGGCAGACCAGGCAGCGCAACTGCCCACCAATCGCCTCAGCGCGGGTCTCCTGCGCCTGGGTCAGGGTTATGCCGTCGCGCGTCACCATGGCCTGCGCCAAAGCCAGGCCCGGCAACAACGCCAGCACGAAAAAGATGCGCGGCAACCTCATGAATATTGCTCGAACAACGGCTTCAGTCGGGTTTGCACCACCTCATCGGTCAGCGCCCCGGCATAGCGCAGCCGCACAATGCCGGCTTTATCGATAAAATAGGTCTCCGGCACGCCATAAACGCCCCAATTTATCGCCGTTAACCCGGATACATCCGTGGCAATTCGTGCATAGGGGTTGCCGTATTTTTGCAAGTAAGCCGCAAGGTCGGGGGGCTGATCCTCATAGGCAATGCCCCAGATGGTAACTCCCTGGCTTGCCAAGGTTTGCAGCATCTGCGCTTCCTCCTGGCAAGGCGCGCACCAGGAGGCGAACCAGTTTACCAGCATCGGCTTTGCCGGCGCCAATAAATCGGCGTTGGAAAATCCCGCCGCGCCATTGATGCCCGGCAGCGCAAAGCTCGGCGGGCGCTTGCCGATGAGCGGCGAGGGCAAAGCGTGCGGGTCGTATTGGTCGCTCTGCATCCGGCGCAGAATGGTGTAAAACCCTGCACCCCCCGCCACGGCCACGGCCAGAGGTGCGCCAAATAGAATTCGCCGCCGCAAAGGAGACATTTAAACCGTGGCCCCGCCGGGCACGCGTTTGCGGAAAGGCGCACCGACGCGCAACCGGCGGTCAGATAGCGAAAACGCACCGCCCAGCGCCATAATCAACCCGCCAAACCAAATTTCCGGCGCGCCGGGGTGGCGGTTCAGCCGCAATTCCGCGCCGCCATCCTCTTCGTCGGCGAAATCGGCATAGATATCCTGAAACCCATTGGTGCGGATCGCAGCATCGCTGGTGATAACGTGCTGGGAGGTAAAAAACCGCCTGGTGGGGTGCAGCACCATGAAAGCCTTGCCATCATCGCTCAGCGTAATATCCGCCACGCGCTGGGTATAATCCGGTCCAGGCGCATCATGAATGTCGTCCAGCATCCAGCTATAGCCGCCCAGCATGGTGGATTGGCCCGGCTTCAGCACCACAACTTTCTGCACCGCCAGCGTCATCGCAGCGATACCGATTACTGAAACGCCAAAGCCAATATGCCCCAGCGCCGCGCCGATAGCCGCGCGCGGCAGCCCGAAGAAACGCCCCAGCGCGTCACCCAACGGCACGCGGAATAGCCGGGTGCGCTCGGCAAGGTCGGTAAGGGCGGAGCACACCACCCAGGCACCCCCCGCCAACCCCAAAGCTGCGATCAAATGCTTGGTCGCGGTCAGGATAATCAACACCAGCACCGCCACGGCGCCTGCCAGCCACAGGCGTTGCAGCACCGGCAGCAAATCCGCCCGCTTCCAGCGCAACATTGGCCCCACCCCCATCGCCAGAATAATCGGCCCCGCGAGCGGCAGCACCGTCTGGTTAAAAAACGGCGCGCCAACAGAAAGCTGGATGCCAAACAGAAGATCGACAAAGGGTGGGTAAAGCGTGCCGGTGAACACCACCGCCGCGATGGCGCATAGAAATATATTATTTAAAATCAAAGCACTTTCCCGGCTTATCGGCGCGTAAATGCCCGACCCCGCCAGCACGGGTGCCCTGAAAGCGAACAGCAGCAGCGAGCCGCCGATGGTAATTGCCAGCAACACCAGAATGAACAGCCCCTGGTCCGGTGCCGCGGCAAAGCTGTGCACGGAGTTCAAAATACCCGAGCGCACCAGGAAGGTGCCGGAAAGCGAGAGCGAGAAGGTGGCGATAGCAAGCAGCACTGTCCAGGCTTTCAGGCTCTCCCGTTTCTCGACCACAATCGCGCAATGCAAAAGTGCCGTGCCGGTGAGCCAGGGGAGCAGGGCAGCGTTCTCCACCGGGTCCCAGAACCAATACCCGCCCCAGCCCAGCGTGTAATAAGACCACCAGCTCCCCAGCGTGATGCCAGCAGTTAAAAAGCACCAGGAGAGCAGCGCCCAGGGCCGCACCCAGCGCCCCCAGGCGGCGTCAATCCGGCCCTCGATGAGCGCCGCGATGGCAAACGCAAACGCCACCGAGAACCCAACATAACCGGTGTAGAGAACCGGCGGATGGAAGGCGAGGCCAGGGTCTTGCAAGATCGGGTTCATGCCGGCGCCATCCAGCGGCGGCGGCCAGATACGGGTGAACGGGTTGGAAACCGCCAGCGTGAACAGCAAAAACCCGCAGGAAACCAGCCCCAGCACACCCAGCACCCGTGCCCGCAAACTGGCGGGAAGCTGCCGACCACCCAACGCCACCGCAGTGCCGCAAAGCGACAAAATCAGACACCACAGCAGAATCGAGCCGTCATGGTTTCCCCAAATTCCGGTAATCCGGTAGAGCAACGGTGTCTGCGCCGATGAAAAATCCGCGATGTTTTCCACCGTGAAATCCGAAACCACACCCGCCCAAGCCAAGGCGAGAAAGGAGAGCGAGATGGCGGTGAAATGCAGCAGTGTAAGCAAGGGTGCGGCGGCCAAGGCGCGCGGGTCTTTCAGCGTTGGCCCGGCAATGCCCACAACACCTTGCGCGCAGGCAATGGCAACGGCCATCGCCAGGCAGAAATGCCCAAGTTCAGGAATCATGTGCCGCTGTCTTTCACTTTCATGTCGTTCCAGTCGCTGGCATCCGGCGGCGGGCCAAAGCGCGGGTCCCATTTGCCGCTCGCCTTCAACTCCTGCTCCACATCTTTGGGCATGTAATCGGCACCATGCTTGGCCAGAACCTCGTCAGCGACAAACACCCCGCCCGGCCCCATGGAACCGATCGCTACAATCCCCTGGCCTTCGCGGAACAAGTCCGGCAGCAGACCAGTGAACACCACATCCACCGCCGCGCGCCCGTCCGTCACCGCGAAATGCGTGGTGGGCGTGCCATTGGCAACGCTGGTTGCAACCGTTCCCACCTGCACAATGCCGCCCAGCCGGAAACTCTGCCCCGGCGGCGGTGCCTTTGCCTCCACCTGCCGGGGGGAGAGGAAATAGGTGAGCGAGGACGAAAACGCCGCCAGCGAGAGCGCCACCGCTCCGCCAAGGCAGACAAGGCACGCCAGTACAAGATAAAGCCGCCGCCGCTTGGGAGTCCGCATTTAAAGCTGCTCGGCCTGGGCCAGCCGCGCCCTGGCACGGCGATAGCGCGCGAAAGTTAGCCACGCCGCACCCGATAGAAATAGAATTGTTGCCCCATAAGCGCCGTTCACGAACGGCCAAACATTGATGGCTTGAGTCATGCTCCGTGCTCCGCCGTGGCGCGCAACAAAGCTATGGTCTTGCGCTCAGAAATCGCGGCGGACATGCGTGCCACCACCATCGTGATAAAGCTGAGATAGAACCCCACCGAGGCAATGAGCAGCGGGTAGAGCATGGTGATATAGATTTTTGAGGGGCCGGTGAGGGATATGGTGTTGCCCTGGTGCAGCGTGTTCCACCATTGCACGGAGAACACGATAATCGGCAAATTCACCGCCCCGGCCAGCGCCAGAATCGCAGCAGCGCGGTACGCATGGGCCTTGTTATCAAAAGCGCGAATGAGCGCAATATGGCCCAAATAAAGAAAAAACAAAATCAGCACGGAGGTCAGCCGCGCATCCCACACCCAATAAGCGCCCCACATCGGCTTGCCCCATAGCGAGCCGGAAACTAGGCACACAGCGGTGAAGCCAGCGCCCACCGGACCTATTTCCTCCGCCGCGATATCCGCCAGCGGGTGCCGCCATACGAGCGAGAGCAGGGAGCAAAAAGCCAGCGCCGCGTAACCTGCCATCGCCACCCAGGCGGCGGGCACGTGCACATACATAAT
>JAGWIE010000143.1 GCA_028866445.1 Rhodospirillales bacterium
GTGGCCTTGCTGAACCCGCTCAGGTTCATGCCGGCGGCCATCTGTTCTGCGGCGGAAGCCATGTCCTATCCTTATTCCATAAAAAACGGCGCTTGCCGGTGCGTCACACAACTGGCAAGCGCCGATCCATCAGCGCCAATTTGCCGGTTTTCCCGGCTGAGGCAAGCCAAATTACGCGGTGGCTTCTTCTACCTTGCCGCCCAGCGTGGTGACCTTGCCGCCAGCTTGTTCCACAGCCGCAACAGCCGCAGCGGAAGCGCCAGAAACTTCAAGAGTGACAGCCTTGGAGATGGAACCGCGCGCCAGTAAGCGCACGCCATCAGCCTTGTTCAACCGTACCACACCGGCTTGCGCCAACATGGCTTCGGTGATCGTCTCACCGGCGCTCAGCTTTCCGGCCTCGAGTGCTGCTTCCAGCGCATCCAGGTTAAGCGGTGCAAACACCTTGCGGTTGATATTATTGAAGCCGCGCTTGGGCAAACGGCGATAGATCGGGAGCTGCCCGCCCTCGAACCCGTTAAGGGAAACACCCTCACGTGCCTTCTGACCCTTCACACCTTTACCGGAGGTCTTGCCCTTGCCGGAGCCGATACCACGGCCGAGACGCTTGGACTTGAGACGGGCGCCGGGATTGTCCCGGATTTCGTTCAGTTTCATCGTTGCAATTCCTTACCGCTCAGCCGAGCTCTTCGACTTTGAGCAGGTGCTTCACCTTGTTCACCATGCCCAGTACTTCCGGGGTGGCGTTCCGTTCGACGGCCTTACCGATCTTGTTCAGGCCAAGACCAACCAGCGTTTCCTGCTGGCCAGGTTTACGGCCGTTACCGGAACTAACCTGCGTGATGCGGATTTTCTTATCAGACATCAGCATTCTCCACCTGCTTCTCCGGCACGCCGAACAGCTCAGCCACCTTTTTGCCGCGGCGATTGGCCACCTGGCGAGGGCTGGTTGCGCCCTGCAACGCGGCGAAGGTTGCCTTCACCATGTTGTGCGGGTTGCGGCTGCCGAGAGACTTGGCCACCACGTCGGCGATGCCCAAGGTCTCGAAAACGGCGCGCAACGGGCCACCAGCAATGATGCCGGTACCGGCCGGAGCGGCACGAAGCACGACTTCACCAGCGCCAAAAATGCCGCGCGCATCGTGATGCAGAGTCCGGCCTTCCTTCATGGGAACGCGGATCATGGATTTCTTGGCGCGCTCTGTCGCTTTGCGGATCGCCTCGGGTACCTCACGGGCCTTGCCCGCACCGTAGCCAACGCGGCCCTTCTGGTCGCCCACCACCACCAATGCGGCGAAAGCGAACCGACGGCCGCCTTTAACCACTTTGGCAACGCGGTTAATCGTTACCAGTTTGTCGATGAATTCATCACCGCCATCGCGATCGCGATCGTTATTGCGATCCCTGTCCCGGCGCTGGCCGCCTTCACGTGCTTCACGTGCCATGTGCAAACCCTCTTAGAAGTCGAGGCCGCCCTCGCGGGCCGCCTCTGCCAGGGCTTTCACCCGGCCATGATAGAGATAGGACCCGCGGTCGAACACGACCTGGGTGACACCGGCTTCCTTGCAACGCTCGGCGATGAGCTTGCCGACAGCAGCGGCGGCGTCTTTGTCCGCGCCGGTCTTGAGCGTCTCGCGCAAATTCTTGTCCAGGCTCGAAGCCGCTGCCAGGGTGCAACCCTGCGCGTCGTCGATGATCTGGGCATAGATATGCTTGCCGGAGCGGAAGACCGACAGGCGCGGGCGCCCACCGGATTTCTGCCGGAGCTGATAGCGAAGGCGCGCCCGGCGGCGGGCCTGCAGATCCAGATTGCTCGACATTACTTCTTCTTACCCTCTTTGCGGCGGATTGCTTCGCCTTCGAACTTAACACCCTTGCCCTTATACGGTTCAGGCGGACGCCAGGCACGCAGCTCAGCGCAGACCTGACCAACCTGGCGCTTATCCACACCCTCGACCTTGATGAGGGTCGGCTTTTCGCAAGTTACCTTAATCCCTGCGGGGATCGGGTAGGTAACATCGTGGGAGAAACCCAGATTCACCACCAGGTTTGCGCCCTGCACAGCCGCACGATAACCAGTGCCGGTGATTTCCAGGGTTTTAGAGTAACCTTGAGAAACGCCCTTCACCATATTCGCGATATTGGCGCGGGTGGTGCCCCACATCATGCGAGACTGAGCAGCCTTACTTTTAGGGGAGACGGAAACCTTGTTGCCATCCACCGTCACATCAACCTGTTCGGTCAAAGCGAGGGATTGCTCACCCAATTTGCCCTTGGCGGTGACGACATTGCCAGAAATGGCAATGGTAACGCCAGCAGGAACTTCAACGGGATATTTACCAACACGAGACATCTTGGCGCTCCCTTAGAACACGCGGCAGAGCACTTCGCCGCCAACATTGGCAGCGCGGGCTTCCACATCGCTCATCACGCCACGCGGCGTGGACAGGATCGATACACCGAGACCGTTATAAACCCGCGGTAGCTCCTTGATCTTGGAGTAGACGCGGCGGCCTGGACGGGACACCCGGGAGATCTCTTTGATCACCGGCTGGCCCTCGTTATACTTCAGCTCGATGCGCAACTGCGAAACACCAGTGCGGACTTCTTCACGGGCATAACCGCGAATGAAACCTTCACGCTTCAGAACTTCGAGCACATTGGCGCGCAGGCTGGAAGCAGGAGCGGTGCAGGAGGTCATCCGCGCGTGCTGAGCGTTACGAATACGGGTGAGCATATCACCCAAAGGATCGGACATAGACATGTTTTTGTGCCCTTTTCCTTACCAGCTGGCCTTGGTGACGCCGGGAATCTGCCCGGTGCTGGCCAGGTCGCGGAAAGCGATACGGCAAAGTTTGAACTTGCGGTAATTACCACGGGCGCGACCGGTTAGTTCGCAACGCAAGCGAACCCGAACCTTGGCACCATTGCGCGGCAACTGCGCGAGCTTGAGGCTCGCTTCAAAACGGTCTTCAACCGGCAGCGTACGATCCATGATCGTCGCTTTCAGCGCAGCGCGCTTGCCCGAATCACGGGCAGCCATATGCTCGCGCTTGGCGTTCCTGTTGACCTGCGATGTCTTAGCCATTCTCTAAAACCCCTCCGGAACCTGCTGGAACCCCCAGCCGTTTTCCAAAAACTTTGCCAAACCCGCCGCTTACTTCGCAAACGGCAGGTTGAAACCCTTGAGCAGCGCCTTCGCTTCCGCATCCGTTTTCGCGCTCGTCACGAAACAGATATCCATCCCGCGGATCGCGTCGACCTTGTCGTACACGATTTCGGGGAAGATGATCTGCTCTTTAACGCCCAGCGTGAAATTACCGCGGCCATCGAAGCCCTTATTCGCTGGTATGCCCCGGAAGTCACGCACGCGCGGCAGCGCGATGGTAACCAGGCGGTCCAGGAACTCGAACATGCGGTCTGCACGCAGCGTAACCTTGGCACCAATCGGCAAACCCTCGCGGATTTTGAACCCGGCGATGGCTTTCTTCGCGACCGTCTTCACCGGCTTCTGGCCGGCGATGAGGGTGAGCTCTGCCACGGCGGCATCGAGCTTCTTCTGGTCGCCGGCGGCTTCGCCAACGCCCATATTAATGACGATCTTCTCAAGCGTCGGAATCTGCATCACGTTGGTGTAGCCGAACTCTTTTTTGAGCTCAGCGCGAACCACGTCACGATAGTGCTTTTGCAGACGAGGCAGGATCTTATTCTCGCTCATTGCGGCCTCCTTCAGCCGTCAATCGTGGTGCCGCTCTTGCGAGCAACACGCACTTTGCGGCCATCGTCCAGAACCCGGAACCCGACCTTCGTCGGCTTGTTGGTCGCAGGATCGATCAATGCCAAATTCGATAAATGCACGGGAGCCTCACGGGAGATGATGCCCCCCTCCTGGCCCGCACGGCTTGGCTTAGTGTGATGCTTGGCCAAAGCCACGCCCTGCACAACTGCCTTGTTTTCAGCGGGGTTGACGCTCAACACCTCTCCGGTGGCTCCCTTGGAGGAACCGGAGATCACCAGCACCTTATCACCCTTTTTAATACGCGCGGCCATATTACAGCACCTCCGGTGCCAGGCTGATGATCTTCATGAATTTGCGGGCACGCAGCTCGCGCACCACCGGCCCAAAGATACGGGTGCCGATCGGCTCCTGCTGCTTGTTGATCAGCACGGCCGCATTGCGGTCGAAACGGATCACGCTGCCATCGGGGCGGCGCACTGGGAAGGCGGTGCGGACGACGACGGCCTGATGCACGTCACCTTTTTTCACCTTGCCGCGGGGAATGGCATCTTTGATGGATACAACGATCACATCGCCAACAGACGCGGTTTTGCGCTTGGAGCCGCCCAGCACCTTGATGCACTGCACGCGCTTTGCACCGGAATTGTCGGCAACGTCGAGATTGGATTCAACGATAATCATTTTTCAAACCCCTCTCAGACAGCCGGTGTTTCGGCGGTCAGCGCCGCGCCGTTACGCTCGGTCACCATCCAGGTCTTGCGACGGCTGATCGGCGCGCATTCTTCAATGCGAACCAAATCACCTTCCACGCAGACATTGTTCTCGTCATGCGCTGCATATTTCTTGGAGCGGCGAATGAACTTTTTATATAGCGGATGCATGATGCGGCGCTCGACAAGAACAGTAATGGTCTTGTCCATCTTGTCGCTCACGACCCGCCCGGTCAGAACACGTTTCGGCATGGTACCCTCTTAACCCTTCTCGGCGGTGCTGGCGCGTTCCGCGAGAATCGTCTTCACGCGCGCAATGTCGCGGCGCACAACGCGCACGCGGCTGGT
>JAGWIE010000144.1 GCA_028866445.1 Rhodospirillales bacterium
GCGATGATCGGTTCGCCCGCATCCATCTCCATGCCGTCGATGATGGCGATGAAATCCTCCTGGCGGACATGGTAGTCACCCACCACGCTCAGCAGCGCCCGGGTGATCGGGCAATCAGCCTCGCCGCGATCATACAAGCCAGCAATACGCTGCCGCCAGGCTTCCAGTTCTTGCTGCTTGGCGGTAAAGTCGCGGCCTTCCTCGTCGGCTATGTCGTCCACCACCCGGCAGAAGGCATAGATGGCGTACATCGCATCACGGCGCTCCGGCGGCAGGATTTTCATGCCGTGATAGAAGGATGTGCCAGAGGATTTCACCAAGGCGGTGACGTAAGCGGTGTCGTCGAGCGTGATCATGGTGCGTATCTCAGCCCCTTCAACGCGGCGGCCAGCACGTCCAGCTTCGAGAGTTTAACGCGGGTGGCCAGCGGGTCGCCATGGCGCAGCTTGGTGGTCAGCCGGTTGGCCAGCGCGCAGATAATCGCGGTTTCAATCCGCAACCGGCGAGATTTCACGCGTTTGGGCAATTCGGCGGCCTCGCGGTTCAGGGCTTGCGTGGCGTCCAGCATCTTGTCGAACACGGCGCGCAGGGCCGGCATGGTTTCCGGCCGGGCGATGTCATCCGTGGAAAGCCCCGCCTCGCGCAGCCAGTCCTGCGGGACATAGCAGCGGTCCAGGTCGCGCAGATCCTTGGCGCAATCCTGCAAATGGTTCAGCACCTGCAAGCTGGCGCACAACGCGTCTGATGGTCCCCAGGTTTCGCGGGGTTCGCCATGCACATCCAGCACATAGCGGCCCACGGGGGCGGCGGAGTAACGGCAATATTGCAGAAGCTCGCCCCAGTTTTCGTAGCGCAGCTTGGTCACGTCCTGCCGGAAGGCCACCAGCAGCTCGCGCGCGTGGGCGGCGGGCACGCCAGATTCGGCCAAAGATTGGCGCAGCCTTGTGGCGCTCACGCTGCCGGTATCCTGCGCGCCGGTCAGCACCGCCTCCATCGCGTCCAGCCGGGCAATTTTTTCTTCCGGTGAAAGGGTCGGGCTGTCGGAGATATCGTCGGCGTTGCGTGCGAAATCGTAGTAAGCGTGCACTCTGGCGCGCAATCTCTTGGCAATGAGGAAGGAGGCGACAGGAAAATTCTCATCGCCCTTATCCTTGCCCGACCAGGCCTCCACGCTTTTGCCGCTTTTGGCGCGGGCGGGGGCGGTGTTGTCGTTGGCGATCATGAGGGCTCCCCGGTATAGGCACGCGCCTTCCATTTGGCACCGCGTCCTAGCCAGTAATTCACCGCCGAGCCGATGGTGGCGGCCATGTAGAACAGGGCGATGCCAGGCAGAGCGATGGCATAGGCGCGGTTCACCTTATAGCGGTCCAGTGTCGGGAAATAGGTGAGCGCCGCGATGGCCCAGATGGCCAGCCCCAGCGCCGCGCGCCAGCCAATGCCGGTGCAAAGCGTGGCGAAGGGGAAAACCAGCCACACCAGCGCCAACCCGATGATGGTGCCAGCGAGGACGAACGCCGAATACCGCAACTGGGTGAAGGCGGTGCGGGCGATCATGTCCCAGATATCCTTCGCCTTCGGATAAGGCCGGATGGAGGTGGCAAGCCCAGAATGGCCGAGATAGAGGGGGCCGGTTTTCTTCACCTTGGCGGCCAGGGTCACATCGTCGATAAGCGCGCCCTTCATTGCCTCCAACCCGCCGATGCGCGCCAGCGCCGCCCGCTTGATCAGCACCGTGCCGCCCGCCGCCGCGGCGATGCGAGAACGGGGATCATTCACCTTCGCAAAGGGGTAGAGCATCTGGAAGAAATAGATGAAGGCGGGGATGAGAAATTTCTCCGGCAGGGAGGCGCAGTTCAGCCGCACCATCTCTGAGACCATCTCCAGCCGGTCCGTGGTCATTTTCGCCACCAGCGTGGCGAGGTGGCGCGGGTCGTGGGTGATGTCTGCATCCGCGAACAGGATCACCGGCGCGGTGCTGGCCGCCACACCTTGGGCAAGTGCCCAGAGCTTGCCGGACCAGCCGGGCGGTTTCTCCTGCCCGGTGAGAATGGTCAGGCGTTCATGCACACCCGCCGCCGCCGCCGTGCCGTCGGTTGAATTATCGTCCACCAAAATCACGCGGAAAGTTCCGGGGTAGTCTTGGTTCACCAGCGAGGCGATGACCGGGGCGATGGTTTCCACCTCATCCCGCGCCGGGATAATGATGTCGACATCCAGCACTTCCAGCGGCGTGGCGGGGAGTAGTTCCGGGCCAGAATCCCAAAAGCGGCCATGGAAAAAGGCAAGGTAAAGCCAGATGGCGAAGGAGAGCAGCAGGATCATGCAAGCATCCCTTCCTTGCGGAACCACACCAGCGCATCTTCCACCGCCCGCGCGGCGGGGCGAGAGGCATAGCCAAGCTCGGTCATCGCCTTTTGCGGCGAGAAGAACATTTTCTTCTTCGCCATGTGTAGAATATCTGGCGTCATCAGCGGGGTTTTGCCGGTGCGCTCGGCAATGCGCTCCATCACCCAGGCCAGCGGCATTAGCGGGGCCACCGGCAGGCGGATTGAGGGCGGTTTGCGCCCGCTTTGCGCCGCCACCAAAGCCAGCAGCTCCCGCAGCATCAGATCCTCACCGCCCAGAATATAGCTCTCGCCCTGGCGGCCTTTTTCCAGCGCCAGAATATGCCCGTTGGCCACATCGTCCACATGCGCCACGTTCAGCCCCGTATCCACATAAGCCGGCATTTTGCCCCGCGCGGCATCCAGCACCATCTGGCCGGTGGGGGTGGGTTTGATATCTCCGGGGCCAACGGGGGTGGAGGGGTTCACGATTACGATATCCTGAGTCCGGGCTAATTCACGCACCGTCTGCTCGGCATCGTATTTGCTGCGCTTATACACACCCACATGATGCTCCGGCTTGATCGGGGTGGTTTCATCGGCGGGGGAACCGTCCTCGGTCAGGCCCAAAGCGGCGACGGAGCTGGTATAGACAGAGCGTTCCACCCCGGCCTTTTCGGCCTCACGCAGCAATGCCAAACTGCCGTCGATATTTACCTTCCGCATGTCCGCCTCGTTGGGCACCCAAAGCCGGTAATCGGCCGCCACATGCAAAAGGTAACGGCAGCCTTGCAAGGCTGCCGGAAAGCTCGCGGGGTCGGCAAGGTCCAGATAAATTGTCTCGGCGTCCAGCCCGGTGAGGTTACCCTTGCTGGAGCCTCGCCGCGCGGTAACACGCAGCTTGTAGCCCGCTGCCCTTGCCGCACGCGCCACCGCCGCGCCCACAAACCCGGTCGCGCCCGTTACCAGCACCAGATCGCCTTGCGCCACTTCCATTTCCCCGTATTTAGTTCACCGCGTTTTGCTGCCATCTCGCCCTGGCGATATACCCATCGCGACACAAGCTGTAGAACCCATCGCAGCTTCTGGCGCAACTCTGAGGATGTAGATGTACGATCTTCCCCTTGTCCCAACCGAGGCCATGGCGAGCGAAGCGGAGGTTGCCACCGCCGACCGCAATGCCAGGTTCTGGGAATTTCCCGAGGCGGGACCGGCGGCACCGGGCTCGGATGCGCATTACCGCATGTTCACCACCTTATTGGGGGCCACATACAACCCGTATAAGCCCGCCGTACTGAACTGGCCGGTGCTGGAGCCGGATGCGTTGAACCGCATCACCTCGCTGCCGATCTGGGATATTGCGGTGCAAACGGAGAATAAGGCTGCCGCGCGCGTCGCCTTTTACGCCCAGACGGTGCCGCACCCCGACCTGCGCGACGCATTGCTGCATATGGCGGGTGAGGAGGCGCGGCACCGGGAAGTGCTCTCCCGCCTGGTGGCGGCTTATGACATTCCGATGAAACCTGAATCCTATTACGCCTTGCCCAATGATGCCGAATGGGGCTGGCTGGTCACCGGCTTTTCTGAATGTATCGATAGTTTCTTCGCTTACGGGCTTTTCGAAATGGCCAAACGCTCTGGCTATTTTCCCGAGACGCTGGTGGAAACGTTCGAGCCGGTGGTGCAGGAAGAAGGGCGGCATATTCTGTTCTTTGCCAATTGGTTAGCCTGGCACCGCGCCAAGCTTTCCTGGTGGAAACGCCCTTGGTTCGAGCTGAAAATCTGGGCCGTATGGGGCTTTCTCATCTGGGAACGGATCGGCCTTGCCAAGAGCGTGGACGGGCTGGAAGGCGCTGATGCCAATTTCACCATGAACGGTTCCTCGGCCCTCAGCGAAGAGATGGACCTGAAGCAGCTTTTGGCAATCTGCCTGGAAGAGGATAAAAGGCGCATGGCAGGCTATGATTCGCGCCTCAAGCGTCCCACCACCGTGCCGTTTTTGGGGCGAATTGGCTTAACCGCCCTGCGCCTGAAAACGCGTATTACAGGATTTTGAGTATTTCCTTGTCGGGCAAAAGCAAACTTGTTCCTGCCGCGCTTACGCTGGTGGGGCTGGTGGCCATCACTGGTTTGGTTATTTATTTCGGGGCAGCGGGTGTGCTGCGCGCGCTCACCTCGGTCAGCGCCACGGGGTTGGCGGCCTATATCGCGGCACAGCTTGTGCTTTTGCTGGGGCTTGGCGGGTGCTGGCGCATCTTGCTGCGGTCCCGCCAAAAAGGCTCGTTCTGGCTTTGCGTCTGGGGGCGGGCGGTGCGGGACGCCACGGGCGAGTTTCTGCCGTTTTCGCAAGTTGGCGGCTATGTGCTGGGGGCCAGGGTGATCAGGCTCGGCGGGGTGGCCACGGCGGATGCCGTTGCTTCAACCCTGGGTGATGTCACCACCGAATTTCTGGC
>JAGWIE010000145.1 GCA_028866445.1 Rhodospirillales bacterium
GGCAGGGGCACACCATCTACCATCGCCACGGCAGCCGCCACCCGCGCCAGGCCCATATAGGCCCGGTTTTCTGAAAGCTCCGGCCCCAGCGCCTTAAACAACCGTAGCTGTTCCAGAACACCCACGCGCCGCAGCTCCAGCACCCGCCCGGCCTTGTCCGTCACACTTTGCGGCATCATTATACTTTCGTCCGCGTCGAGGCATAGAAGTCCAGCTTCTGCGCCACCGCCGCATCGCCTTTATACGATCCTGCAGAGGTCAGCTTGAACACCACATTGTTGAACTGATAGGTCGAGGTCGAACCATTCGGCTCATTCACATACTGGTAGAGCGTTCCACCATTAATGGCCTGGCCATTATGGTAAGCCGCCTCAATCTGCGCGATGAAATCATCCACCGCGGAAGATCCTCTGTCCAGCGCGAAACTTCCGTTCCAGCCTTTCGGCAGCTCAGCCGCAAGCTGCACGCCGTCCAGCCGGTCAACCCGCAATGGCTGCGTCACCTGGCTTGCCTCAAACCCAGTCACATGCGCCAAATCCACGCGCCCAAACGGGCCCATCACCACAATCTGGCAATCGCTGCCAACAGTGAATGTATTAAACGGCATTTTCTACCACCCTTACTTCAAGCAGTCGCCGGCACGGTCTGGCTGCTCACCTGCACCGTCTGCCCGCCCTGAACATTCACAATGAATTTCTCGTTAATCGCCTGATACTGTACCTGCACATCCGCCTGCACATATCCCAACCCCGTGCGGCTGGCGGGGTTATTGCTGGCATCGCACACCACAGCAAACGGCACGCTGCCATTGGTGCTGCCCAACATCCCCTGCTGCAACAAGCCATTTAAAAAGGCTAGCAGTGTCGCGCGAATGTTCTGAAACAACGTTGAATTTACGAGTTGCCCCACATACCCGCCCATGCCTGCCTGCAAGGTCGCAGCAATATAGTTTGTCAGCCTGGTATAATTATCTCCATTCACTGCGGCGGAGGACGAACTGTTATGCCCGCCCCGCACACCCCAATAGGCACCACCCGGCTGCGGGTTCGCAATCACATCAATCCCGGCGCTCAGCAGCGCGCTCAAATCCGCGCTGGCGTAAGAGGTCGCAGTCGCCCCGCCTGGCTGGCCAGATTTCTGCGTACCCACCACGCCATAAAGCGGCTTGTTCAGCGACGATTGCTCCGGCGACAAATTCGCCAACCGCCCCGCCACAAACCCTTGCGGCGAAACCAGCCGGGTCATCGCATTGGTCTGGTCAAACCAATACACCCAATCGCCAAACATCATCTTGGCAGCGTAGGAATCGATGCCCGCTTCACCTTTCACAATCACCGCGTTCTCAATCGTATCGCCCGCTGGTCCGGTCAGGATCATATAAATGCTTTCGGAGAGGCCAAACTCCATCTGCACGCTCCATTGCGTGGCATCATCCGTATCGGCCAACAGCGCAATCGCACAACCCTGGCTGCGCAGCGCATACATGCCCCGGCGCGGCAGCACATCGCTGCCCACAATCGCCGCTGCGTTCACGCCGTTCGCGCCATCGCTGCCCGGCGTGCCGGAAGCAAACAAATACACCCCGGCCACGGGTGCCGCCTGAACAGATTGTGCTGAGGCCACCACAAGCTGCGAAGGCCCACGCAGCACGCCATTCCCGGCATTCACCGCATTGGCAATGTTCTGCCAAAACAGCGCACCGCTGCCCGTGATGTTGTCAAACACCTCCGGGCTCTGCCCAGGTAGTGCAATCGTCAGCCGCCAGCTATTGGCGGCAGAACCGGCGGAAAATGTCATCGTCAGATCATTACCGGTGCTACCAGTATAAATCGCCGTAAACGTAACCGCCCCCAGCACGGAAAGGCTCGCCGCCGTGTCACTTCCGTCTGTTACGCGTACACAACGGAAATTCGCAGCTCCTTGCTGCACGGCGGTCGCCACCTGCGTGCCCATGTCATATTTGCGCGCCATCACCGGGCCAAACGCCGCGGCATAATCGCTCATGCTGCCAATCACGGTGGGTTCACCAACAGGCCCCCAACTCGCTGTGCCAACAACGCCCAAAACGTCCGTCGGCACACCGTTCAGCAGCAGCGATTGCGGCGGCACAATCTGCACGTATAAATCAGGCACCACCAGCGCGGTGGTGTTGATCGCGCCTTGTTGTACAATCGGCATGGTTCAGTTCCCCTTCGCCATTACGCGCACAACTGAGCCCGCATTGCCGCCGCTCAGAATCTTCTGCACTGTCGCGGCATCCGTAATCAGGTCTCCCCGTTTGAAATTGCCAAACGGCTTCAATACCACCAGATGAAAATTCATATTTGCCTCAAACTTGATAATTTCCGAGCACCGTCGTGTTCACGGTTGCCGCCATTGTTCCAAAAAGCATCGCAGGCGTTTGTTGCGCCATGGTTATCGGATATTCGACCGTATAAATCAGGTCCCGCCGGTAAAGCGCCGCATCAGCGCTTTCATCAATCGTTGTGCCGTTCACAAATCTTATGCGGCCATAAGACCCATCCGCCAACGCAATAAAATCATTCGCCATGAGCGCCGCATCCAAAACCGGCACCATCGTATCGCGCAAAGCAGGGCAGGGGCACCACATCGCAATGCGGAACTCCTGCTGCTGGCGCCTTATCTCCTGTAATGCACCAGCTCCCGCCACCACCCGTGCGGTAAAGTGCGTGGCCTCGGGCACAACCAGCTTGGCACCTGCATATTCTACAATCCACCCGCCCTGGCGCAGCATCGCCGCCAGGTTGCTTGCCACCGTCGCCGCACTGTCATTGGCCTGCACAGCGTATGGGTAGGTCTGCCCATCCACCAACACACCCGCCAACAATCCCGTCGAGCATGTACCAAAAAAACTTGCGCCCAAACCTTCCACGCTCGCCGTCAATGTTCCCGTGGCTGGCGTTAAATTCTGCCAAACCCGCGGGTAGCGCGTCACATTTTTCACCGTCGCATCTGTCGCACCCACAGAAACATGCGCCATCCCTGTGACTAAATCTGCATCCAACACCGGCGCCACCGGCCAACCACGATAAATCTTTACCGCAGCCCCCACCGCACTCGCCGCGGCAGTGCCTGAAGGATAAATTCCGTTCGCCGCAATCGCCGCAATCGCCGCTTCAACATCTGCCTGGTCCGCCATCAGCGCACCGCCTGCACGGCGGAAAGCCGCCACACGCCAGCCATCTCTTCAACTGACGTCACCGCATAGCGTTCATTTCGCTCATTAATCAAAATATCTGCCACCTGCGGCACCACTCCTTCCACCATTGGCAGCAGCGCGGTAAACCCCGGCACTTTCGTATCATCGGGCAGCCCGTTGCGCGTCCTGTCTCCAGTCCCGCCCGCCAGCAAACTCGCCGGAAATCCGCTCAGCACCGGCACATCCGTCCCCGGCCCCACTGCGCCATAGCCGTTCAACCCAGCCTGCCCCAACGCCCCAGGCCGCACCAAAGCCAGCTTCGCATTGGTCATCACCACCAGCATCGGTTTCGGCGGTTCAATGCTCGCCACGAACACCACCCCCTCCGGCCCGGCCAGATAATCCCCCGCCTGCAAGTAAGACCAATCCGCCCAGGCCTGCCGAAACGGCACGCCAAACCCGCTCGGCCCGCTCACAGCCCCGCCAGGAAGCACAAAAGCCACGCACAACCGCAGAAACCGGTTCGCCAGCTCCAGCGGCTCACACGGCCCCGCCGCGCGGTACGCATCGTGCAAAAACCCCACGCGCCGCGCGGCACACCCAGCGCCATAGGCCAGCCTGTCCGCCAACCGCAGACCATCCATCTCACACCACCAGGCTTATGCCGCCAGACTGCGCCAATGCAGGCCCAGGCGGCACGCCCAGAAACCCGCATAAACGCCGCCGCCAGCCATCGAACAAATTCATCCTGTCGCGCAGCTCATCCGCATTATGCGTCCACGCCGCAGCACTTTCCGTATCCAGATTATCCGAGGTCGTCGGCACCGCCGCCTCCAGCGAGGCAAGCGTGGAGATATATTGCAGCGTCACCGCCACCTCTGCGGCGGCCAGATTATTCAGCCGGTATTCCAGCGTCCCAAAGGCCTGGAAAAACCGCCATGAATCAAACCCCGCTGCCCCCGCCCCATAGGCCGGATACCCGCAAAACCGCCGGATATCGGCTTTCTGCCCATCGGTAAACACAACCGGCAGGGTGTCGGACATCAGTATGTGTCCCCATCGCCACGGGTGAAATACACATTGCCCGTCCCGGTGCTCAGCACCACGGCGGCATTGGTCACAAACGGGCCCGCATCCACCAGCATCTGGCTGCCTGGCGGCACCGGCGTGTCGGTGGTTGTGGCCGTCAGCGCGGAAGCCCCGCCCAGCCGGAAAAACGCCACAGCGCTGGTCGCATTATAAACCAGAATTGCCTGCCCACCGCCCGCCAAAGCCACATTGGCCACGGTGGTGGAAGCAGCCGCCCCCACACTCCCCGCCGGGCGGAATGGCTGAATAGAACCTGTCGCCATTCCCTGCCTCCTCAGCCCACATGCTCAAGCAGTACGGCGCGCTTGTAATTCGCGTTGGTCGCGGTTGGCACGGTCAGCGGCGTGGTGGTGGTGTCAGAAGGCGCACAGAATCCACCAATCCAGTACCAGCTCTGCGCGATAATCTGCTGCAGCCTGTCGATCGGCTCGCGGGTCACCATCGCCACACCGTCGATCACCTGCACCAGGCTGTCCTTCGGCGCCACGTCATCGGCGGCCATCCCGGCAAAATCGCCTTCAATCAG
>JAGWIE010000146.1 GCA_028866445.1 Rhodospirillales bacterium
GGCACCGTTTTGCTGCCGCAATCGCGCGAGCGCAGGCCATCCGTATCAATCCCGCCCGCTGTAACTTCGGCTTTGGCAAAACCTTCACTGCCGCTGGGCGTAAACTCAAACCGGTTCAGCTTTGCCCCCAGCGCGCGCAATGCCTGGTCTGGCAGGTCCGCGAGGTTGCCAGGGTGTGCCTCGGCCAGATGGGCTGCTAAGCGGGCGGGCAAATGTTCTGCCAGGGCCGCTTTCAGCCCTGCCTTGGGCCGGGCGCGTTTGGCGGCGGGCAGGGCTTCCTGCATTTTTGTGCCGGGCAGAAAATCCACGGCGAAGCCTTCCCCCGGAGCCAGATATGAGGAGATTTGCAGCATTGCCGGGCCGGAAAGCCCGCGATGGGTGAACAGCAGGCTCTCTGTGAATTTCGCCTTGCCCGCTTGCGCGGTAACGGGCGCTGAAACCCCCGCCAGCGCGCTCATCCAAGGTGCGTCGAATGTCAGCGGCACCAAGGCCGGGCGCGGCGGCACCACCCCATGGCCGAATTGCCGCGCCAGCCGGTAGGCAAAATCTGTGGCGCCGAGCTTCGGGATCGACAACCCCCCCGTCGCCACTACAAGGTTTTTGGCGCGGAACAAACCCTTATCCGTTTGCACATGAAACACGCCGTCATGCGCCACGTCGCGAATGACTGCCTCACAATGCAAGGCAGCCCCCTTCATCCGGGCCAACAGTAAATCAATAATCTGCCGGGCTGAGCCATCGCAGAATAGCTGCCCCAGCGTTTTCTCGTGCCAGGCGATGCCCGCTTTTTCCACCAGCGCCAGAAAATCATGCGGCGTGAACCCCGCCAGGGCGGATTTGCAGAAATGCGGATTAGCCGAGATAAAGTTCTTGGCGCTCACCTCAGTATTGGTGAAATTGCAGCGCCCGCCACCGGAAATTAAAATCTTCCGGCCTGGTTCCGCACCATGCTCCAGCACTGCCACGCGCTGCCCGGCTTGCGCCAAACTGCCCGCACAAAACAGCCCGGCTGCCCCCCCGCCGATCACCACCGCATCGTAAATCTCTTGCATAAGCAGGGTCTCTAGCCCTTCGCCTTGGCCAGCGCCAGGAACTGCCGCACAGCGGGCGAGGTTTCCGCCCGGCGGCTGGCCAGCATCAGCTCAGATTCCAGCGTGATGCCTTCAATCCTGCGCAATACCACACCGGGAAGGCCCAGGCTTTTTGCCGGCTCCGGGATCAGCCCCAGTCCCAGCCCCGCGCCAACAGCGGTGAGCACGGTGATGAAATCACGCACCGGAGTTAAAAATTCCGGTTCAAATCCGCCAGCCTTTCCCAGGGCCTGTAGCCGGGCCAGAAACCCTGCCTCCTCGCCAAAATGCGGTAGAATGAATTTCTGCGCCTTCAACATCTCCGGCGTTAAAGCCTGGGCCTGCGCCAGCGCCCCAAGCGCGGGCAGGGCCAGCAGCAGCGCGTCGCGCTTGAGCTTCGTCACACGCACCTCCACGGGATAATTCGCCCGTGCCCGCAGCAAGCCGATATCCAGCCGCCCGGCGGCAATCTCCTCCAATTGCCGGGGCGTTTCTATCTCACGCAGATGAATCTCCACCGCGGGTGCTGCTTCATGGTAGCGCCGCACCAAAGCGGAGGCGGTGCCGTCCCACGCCGCCGAGGCTACAAAGCCGATCTCCAGCCGCCCCACTTCGCCCCGCGCGGCGCGCTTGCCCAAGCTCTCACCCCGCTCCGCCTGGCGCAAAATCGCACGTGCCTCGGGCAGAAACAGCGATCCGGTGGTGGTCAGGCTCACCTGGCTGCGCTTGCCCCGGTTGAACAGCTTGCCGCCCAGATCCGTCTCCAGCCCCGCGAGCAGCCGTGACACGCCAGATTGCGCCAGCCCCAGACGTTCCGCCGCCCTGGCGAAATGCAGCTCATCCGCCAGCACTTCAAAACAACGCAGCGCCCGCAGCTCCATAATTTAATCCATTTTTCGCATTATAATTATCTCTTTAATGCAATTGCCAATTACACACCAGCGCGGCACAAACGCAGAAGGTTTAGGGAGAATCAAAATGGCCAAGGGCAAAATGTCGTCTTTCGACTGGATGGACCCGCTGCGTCTGGACGCCGACCTCACCGAGGATGAGCGCGCCATCCGCGACATGGCCCATGCCTACGCGCAAGAGAAGCTGCAGCCGCGTGTGCTGATGGCCTTCCGGGAAGAACGCTTCGACCGCGAGATCATGAACGAGCTGGGCGAACTTGGCCTGCTGGGCGCGACCCTTTCCACCCATGACTGCGCGGATGTCTCCTACGTCGCCTACGGCCTCATTGCCCGCGAGATCGAGCGTGTGGATAGCGGCTACCGCTCCGCTTATTCCGTGCAATCCTCGCTGGTGATGTACCCTATCTCCGCCTTTGGCTCGCAGGGGCAGAAGGACAAATATTTACCCAAACTGCGCACCGGCGAATGGGTGGGGTGCTTTGGCCTCACCGAGCCTGATGCCGGGTCCGACCCTTCCTCCATGCGCACCCACGCCAAAAAGGTGGATGGCGGCTACCTTATTTCCGGCTCCAAAACCTGGATCAGCAATGCCCCCATCGCGGATCTCTGCCTGGTCTGGGCGAAGGACGAAGCGGGCGATATTCGCGGCTTCCTCATCGAGCGCGGGGCCAAGGGCCTCTCAACCCCAAAAATCGAGGGCAAGTTTTCGCTGCGCGCTTCCATCACCGGCATGATCATGATGGACGAAGTGTTCGTGCCGGATGATGCGATGCTGGACGTGAAAGGCCTGCGCGGCCCGTTCTCCTGCCTCAACAACGCGCGTTACGGCATTGCCTGGGGTGCGCTTGGTGCCGCCGAATATTGCTGGCACACCGCGCGAGACTACACGCTCGCCCGCAAGATGTTCGGAAAACCCCTGGCCGCCACACAGCTTGTGCAAAAGAAACTGGTGGATATGCAAACCGAAATCACCATCGGCCTGCATTCCGTGTTGCGCCTGGGCAGGCTGATGGATGCGGGCGAGGCCGCACCGGAAATGATCTCGCTGCTAAAACGCAATAATTGTGGTAAATCGCTGGACGTTGCCCGCGTGGCGCGAGACATGCTGGGCGGCAACGGCATCGCGGATGAATACCACGTCATCCGCCACATGGTGAATCTGGAAAGCGTGAACACCTATGAAGGCGCGCATGATGTGCACGCGCTCATTCTCGGCCGTGCACAAACCGGGCTTGCCGCGTTCTAATGGGCCCCCTTTCCGGCTACAGGGTGCTTGACCTCAGCCGGGTGCTGGCGGGGCCCTGGGCGTCGCAGATTTTTGCCGATCTCGGGGCGGAGGTCATCAAGATCGAGCGCCCAGGCAAAGGTGATGACACCCGCGCCTGGGGTCCGCCCTTTGTTGAGGCAAGCGGCATCTCTGCCTATTTCTGTGCGGCCAACCGCGGCAAGAAATCCGTCACGGTGGATATGCAGCATCCCGAAGGCCAGGCGCTGATCAAGCGCCTCGCGGAAAACGCGGATGTGGTGCTGGAAAATTTCAAATGCGGTGGCTTGGCAAAGTTGGGCCTGGGGCCTGAGGATTTGCGCACCATCAACCCCCGCCTCGTTTATTGCTCCATCACCGGCTTTGGCCAGACCGGGCCGTACCGTGCCCGCGCGGGTTATGATTTTCTCATGCAGGGCATGGGCGGGCTGATGAGCGTCACCGGCGCGCCGGATGGCGAGCCGATGAAGGCCGGTGTGGCGGTGGTGGATGTGCTCACCGGCCTCTACGCCTCAAACGCCGTCATGGCCGCCTTGCTGGAACGTGAACGCTCTGGCCTTGGCCAACATATCGACCTTGCCTTGTTCGATGTGCAGATCGCCGCCATGGCCAATCAGGTTTCGTCATATCTCGTCTCGGGCGAGCAGCCGCCGCGTCTGGGCAACGCACATCCTTCCATCGTGCCGTATCAGGTTTTTCCTACGCAGGATGGCCATATCATCCTTGCCATTGGCAATGACGACCAGTTTGCCCGTTTCGTAACCCTTGCGGGTGCGCCTGGGCTTTCGCAGGATGCGCGCTTTGCCACCAACCCCGCACGGGTAAAGCACCGCGCTGTTCTGGTGCCGTTGCTGGAGCAGTTGCTCGCCGCGCGCACCACCAAAGACTGGACAGACGCGCTGGAAGCCTCTGGCATTCCCGGTGGCCCGATCAACGATTTCGCCGATATCGATTCCGACCCGCAGGTTCAGGCGCGCGGCATCTTTAAAGATCTCGCCCCCGGCCTGCGCGGTGTTGCAAGCCCGATGCGCTTTTCTCGCTCAGAGGTGCAAGACAACCGCCCACCGCCATTGCTGGGTGCCGATACATCCGAAGTTCTGGCGTCTATTCTAGGGCTTTCCGAAAACGAGCAAGCCCGGCTGCGGCAAGACAAGATTATCTAAATCTGACCTTTGGCGTAATCTTCGTCGCTCACCTGTTCCATCCAGGTCACGGGTGAACCATTCTCTTTTTCCTGCACGGCGATATGGCTCATCGCGGTGCTGGTGGTGGCGCCATGCCAGTGCTTCTCGCCGGGCGCAAACCACACCACATCGCCGGGGCGGATAACCTCAACAGCCCCGCCTTCGCGCTGCGCCCAGCCGCACCCGGCGGTTACAATCAGCGTCTGCCCCAGCGGGTGGGTATGCCAGGCCGTGCGCGCCCCTGGCTCGAAGGTCACCAGCGCCATCGCCACCCTTGCTGGTTCAGCCGGGCTGTGCAGCGGGTCTATCCGTACAATGCCGGTGAAATACTCCTCCGGCCCCTT
>JAGWIE010000147.1 GCA_028866445.1 Rhodospirillales bacterium
GACGCAACTCGCCCCTTGGCTGAAACCTTGGCCGGAATGCTGCCCAAGCTGCTCGCCACCATTGAGGATGGCCGGGCGCGCAGGCTGCTCAACCGGCTGCTGCCCAAGCTTATCGGCGGGCGGGCATCCGGCGTGGTGGTGGCCCGCGCTTTGGCCGGGCTGGTGGAGGGTGGCAAGCACCAGGAAATGTTCTCCTTCGTTCTTGCCCAGGTGAAGGAGATGCTGGCAGCGCGGGAGGAAAACCTGCGCGAGGCGATTAAGGAGCGGGTGGCCGAGCATGGCGGCAAGCTGGTAGGCTGGGCGGTAGGGGCGAGCATCGCCAAGCGTGTGCTCTCCGCTGTGAACGCCGAGCTTGACAAGATCAGCCCCGATTCATCAGAAATCCGCGACGCGTTCGACGATTGGGCGCGCGCCGAAATCGCAAAGCTGGAAACCGACCCTGAGCGTGCCGCGGAGCTTGGCCAGGCGTTAAAAGGCGTGATGGCGCATGAAACCGTGCAAGCCTGGGTGTGGGATGTTTGGGCGCGGATGCGCCGCGCCCTGGAAATGGACGCCGCGAACCCGAATGGCCGTTCAGTAGCGGTGATTGAGGGCGCACTCGCCAATCTGGCGGAGGTGCTGGGCCATGATGAAGCTGCTCAGGCCCGGCTGAATCGTGCCGTGCGCGAAGCCGTGCTGCGCATGTTGCCGAGCGCCCAGGCCGAGGGGGCGAAATTCATTGGCGGCGTTATCGGCGCGTGGGATGCGAAGACCGTAACCGATAAGCTGGAGCTGCGCGTGGGCAAAGACCTGCAATATATCCGTGTAAACGGCACGCTGGTTGGGTTTATGCTGGGCGCTGCGCTTAACCTTCTGTTCAGGCTGGCCCCGGCGCATTAAATATAATGCGTAAACTTGGATGCGCTGTGCGGCTGGTTTATGCTGCCGCACATGAAAGCACTCCTCGCATCCACACTCCTCGCCCTTCTCCCCGCTGCCGCTCTTGCCGCTGGCCCTGCAGCCTTAGGGCCCAATGGCGGTAAGTTTGGAGACTGGACCGCCGCCACCTATGGCACAGGCGATGCCAAAATCTGCTACGCCTTTGCCATGCCGCAAAGCTCCACCCCCGCGATTGCATCCCGCGGCAAAGTGATGCTCACGGTGACCGACCGCAAAGGCTCGCCACATGAGGTTTCCCTCACCGCCGGGTATAATTACCCAAAGGATGCCAAGGTGAGTCTGGCCGTGGGCAGCAAGAGCTTCGATTTCTTCACGCAGGATAACGTTGCCTTCACCACCAGCGGGGCTGACGCAGTGGCCGCGTTTGAGGCAGGCAACACTACCACCGCCACCGGGCCTGGGCCGCATGGCCACCCGGTTACAGACCAGTTCTCGCTCACCGGGTTCTCCGATGCTTACAAGGCTATCACCGCCGCATGTCAGTAACACTTGACCTCACCGCCGCCGAGCGCGAGCGGATTCTGGCCAAGGCGGCGCATTTCTCGCCGCCGCCGCATATCCTGCCGGATGGGCGGCGGGATCTGGTCGGGCTTTCGCGCGAGGAATTGCTGGAGGAGGTGGAAGCCTTCGGAGAGAAGCCGTTCCGCGCCAAGCAGCTATGGCACTGGATTTATCACCAGGGCGTGCGGGAGTTTTCCGCCATGTCCAGCATCGCCAAGCCCTTGCAGGAAAAACTGGCGGAGCGGTTCGTCATCGGCCGGCCGGAGGTGGCGACAGACCAGCTTTCCAAAGACCAGACCCGCAAGTTCCTGTTCCGCTTCCGCGACCACGAGGCGGTGGAAACCGTTTACATCCCGGACCGCCAGGAGGACCGGGGCGCGGTGTGCTTGTCCTCCCAGGTTGGCTGCACCCTCTCCTGCCGCTTCTGCCACACCGGCACGCAGCGTTTGGCACGCAACCTCTCCGCCGCCGAGATCGTCGGGCAGTTTATGGCCGCCCGCGATGCCTATGGCGAATGGCCCAGCCCCCGGGGTGAGACGCCGCGTTTGCTCTCCACCATCGTACTGATGGGCATGGGCGAGCCGCTTTATAATTACGAGAATGTCGCCAAGGCCATGAAGATTATCATGGATGGCGAGGGAATAGCACTTTCTCGCAGGCGCATCACGCTTTCCACCTCGGGTGTGATACCAATGATGGATCGCGCGGGCGAGGAGCTTGGGGTGAACCTAGCGGTTTCGCTGCACGCGGTGCGGGATGACCTGCGTGACGAACTGGTGCCGCTGAACCGGAAATACCCGATCAAGGAGCTGATTGAGGCGTGCCGCCGCTACCCTAGCGCCTCCAACGCCAGGCGGATCACCTTCGAGTACATCATGTTGAAGGGGCTGAACGACACAGAGGCCGATGCGCATGAGCTGGTGCGCCTCATCGCGGGCCTGCCCGCGAAGGTGAACCTCATCCCGTTCAACCCGTGGCCGGGGTCGAATTACGAACCTTCCACGCCGCAGGCTTTGAAGAAATTCGCCGCCATTATAACACAGGCTGGCTATGCCTCGCCCATCCGCACTCCGCGCGGGCAGGATATTCTGGCCGCTTGCGGGCAATTAAAGAGTGCGGTGGAACAAGCCGCGCAGTAACCCCGCCTTTCATCGCATTCTCATAAAACCGGCATTTATGGCCGGTTTTTTCATATTCCAGCCACAAAGCTGCCCGCAACGCTTCATTACTCTGTGCAATGCCAAATGGCTTGAAGCCTATCCCAACAAGGGAAAGATTCACGCCTGGACAAGACATAGCGGAAGGAAAACGGCATGGGCGTTTATCTGATCAGCGGCGGCGCGCAAGGCATTGGTGCGGGCATTGCGGCACGGCTGGCGCAAGGTGGCCACCGCGTGGTTGTGGCAGATAAGGTAAAGCCTGCCGAAACCCAAGCCCGTGCCGTCATCTGCGATGTTGCCGACCCCGCCCAAGTGGCCAGCCTTATCACCGGCATCGAGACGATAGAGGAGCGGCTGGACGGCATCGTCTGCAATGCCGGATTCATGATTCGCAAGCCGATCGAGGCGCTGACGCCGGAGGAATGGAACAGCGTGCTCGCCACCAACCTCACCAGCGCATTTTTGCTGGTGCGGGCGGGTGCGCGGATGCTGCGGGCCGCCAAAGGTGCCGTGGTCACCATTGCTTCAACCCGGGCGCATATGTCTGAACCCGATACGGAATCCTACGCGGCTTCCAAAGGCGGGTTGCTGGCGCTTACCCATGCGCTGGCCGTCAGCCTGGGGCCGGATGTGCGGGTGAACTGCATCTCACCGGGATGGATAGATACCGGCCATTACCCCATCCGCTCCGAGGACCACGAACAGCACCCGGCGGGGCGCGTTGGCAAAACCCAGGATATCGCCGGGCTGGCGGCGTTTTTATTGGGCCCAGAGGCAGGCTTCATCACCGGGGCTGAATTTATCTCCGATGGGGGAATGACACGCAAAATGATCTATGCCGAATAAATCTTGACTTTCGACTGTATTTAGATATATCTATTTATATCTGAACTACGAAAGGTTCGACTTTAGATGAAACTTCACCATCATTTCAAAACCCTCTGCGAAGAAAAGGTATTTCATGCGCGGCGGTTCATGCATGAGCATAAACATGGCCATCGTCATGGCCCCGGCGGCCGCCAACGGATGCTGGACCATGGCGATCTACGCGTGCTGGTTCTGCACCTCATCGATGAAGCGCCGCGCCATGGCTACGAGCTGATAAAGGCCGTGGAGGACTTAACCGGCGGTGCCTACGCGCCCAGCCCCGGCGTTATCTACCCCACGCTGACGATGCTGGAAGAGCTTGGCCACATAAGTGCCGAAGCAAATGGCACGAAACGGCTGTTCAGCATTACCGAAGCTGGCAAGGAAACGCTTGCTTCCTCCCGCCCGGCGGTTGACGCCATGCTAACCCGGCTGGCCAGCGGCCCTGGGCGGGATGCCGTGATGCCCGTGCGGCGCGCGATGGAAAACCTGAAAACAGCCCTGCGCATGAAGCTTGGCGGGCGGGGCGCGAACCCGGAGACCATGCGCCAGGCCACCGACATGATCGACGAACTTGTCCGCAGGATCGAGGCGCTGTGACCCTGCGGAGGCAGCAAAAACCAAGGAAGGAAACCAAAGCGTGAATGCCACGGCCATCATCCCCACCACCAGCGCCAAGCGTTATCTCGGCCAGTTCGTGAGCCATTTCTCCCACAAGCTTCCGGCCTTACGCGAGGCTGACAACAGCCAGGGCGAGGTGAGCTTTACCACCGGGCTTTGCACGATGGACGCGGATGCCCAGAAGCTTTCAATCATATTGAACGCGGCGGATGAGGCGGGGCTGACCCGGCTGAAGGAGATCGTGGACCGGCATTTGCTGCGTTTTGCCTTCCGTGAGGAGCTGCAAATCGCTTGGCAATAACCGCGCTAAACTGTGCCTTTCGGCCAGCGCCGGTGCAGCCACAACCAGTCTCCGGGGGTTTGCCGCACCCAGCCTTCCACAATGCGGTTGACCTCAATGGTCAGCGCCAGGGCATCCGCCTGTCTGTCGCCACAATCTGGCAGGCGTAAGGGCGGCTCACAGGCTACATGCAGCCGCGCCGGGCCAAGGCGCTTTACATGAATGGGAAATACCGGGCAGCGCAGGCGCAAGGCAAAACTCGCCAGCGCATCCATGGTCATGGCCGGTTTGCCAAAAAACGGCACGGAAAGCCCGGTATCCAGCTTCTGGTCCACCAGAAACCCTAACGCCCCACCATTGCGCACATGCGCGTAAGCCGCGCGCGCACCAGCGGCACCCTT
>JAGWIE010000148.1 GCA_028866445.1 Rhodospirillales bacterium
CCCGGCGGTGGCACCAGTGACCAGAATCGTTTTCATGTTCCTGTCTCCTTGTTCAGCGGCCTACCAGGCAAAGCCGGGAAGAATGGCAATTGGATTCAGCCCGGATGCAGCGGCTTCCGCCGGGGCTGCTTCCGGGTGCAAAGCGTGAACGCCGGATAGCACCCAGCAACTATCGATGTTCGCGGCCTTGGCTCCGGCGATATCGGTGCGCAACGAATCCCCCACCGCTAGAGTCCGGGCCGGGCTGGTGCCGAGCAAGGCGAGGGTAGGGGTGTAGATCGCCGCATCCGGCTTGCCGCGCTGGATAACGCGCCCGCCATCACCCGCGTAAAGCTGTGCGAGATACCCGGCGCAGATAATGCGCTCGCCGCCCTTCAACACTTCCAAATCGGGGTTGGCGCAGACCATTGGCAGCCGGGCCTTCAAGCAGGCATCCAGCACCGGACGGTAAAGTGCCGGCTCGTGGGGACCGAGATCATCATCCGGCCCGGTGTTCAACACAAAATCCGCCTCTGCGGGGTCGGTGGCCTGCTCGTAATCCAGGCTGTCGAACACGTCCCGGTCGCGCGGCGGCCCAAGATGGTAGATTCGGTTGCCGAGTGTGGCGAACTCTTCGGTTCTGTCGCGCAGGCCAAGGTAAACCGCCTCACCGCTGGACATCACGCCGTCATGCAGGTCCGGTGTCACGCCCATGCTGGCGAGGAATTGGATAATGCCGGAAGGGCGGCGCGGGGCGTTGGAGAGAAACACCACCCGCTTGCCCGCCGCCTTCAGGCGGGCGAGGCAGTCCAGCACGCCGGGATAGGGGGCATAACCGTCATGCACCACGCCCCAGAGGTCGACGATGAAGCCGTCATAATTTTTCGTCAGCGCGCCAAAACTGCTCATAACCCGGCACCCACCGCCTCTGCGGCCGAACCAAAGCCACGTTCTTTTAACAGCGCGGCCAGCCGGGTTTTCAGCTTCGGCAGCATCGCCGGGCCTTGATAGGCAAAGCCGGAATAAATCTGCACCAGAGACGCCCCGGCCAGGATTTTCGCCAGCGCGTCCTCCGCCGTGAACACACCGCCCGCGCCGATGAAGATAAGCCGCTTGCCCGCCAGCTTATAGGCCCGCGCCAGCATGGCGGTGGAAGGGGCGAACAAAGGCGCGCCGGAAAGCCCGCCAGTCTCGCGCTTCAATGAGCTTTTCAATGTGTCTGGCCGGGCAATGGTGGTGTTGGAAATGATAAGCCCAGTGACGTTGTGCTGGACGGCGACTGAGATCACCGCCTCCAACCCATCCTCAGACAAATCCGGTGCGATTTTCACATAAACCGGCTTCGGCGCGGCGATGCGCGAAAGAATGCCGGCGAGCCGCTCCTCAGATTGCAAATCCCGCAGGCCCGGCGTGTTGGGCGAGGAGATGTTGATGGTGATGTAGTCCGCGAACGGTGCCACCGCCTGCACCAACATCGGGTAATCGCGCTCCGGGTCGGCACCTTCCTTGTTGATGCCGACATTGGCGCCCAGCACCAGCGCCCTGCGGTCCGCCTGTTTCAAATTGGCGATGTAGGCGTCCAGCCCCGCATTGTTGAAACCCATGCGGTTGATCACCGCGCGGTCCTCGGTGAGGCGGAACAAACGCGGCAACGGGTTGCCTGCTTGCGGGCGGGGGGTAACGGTGCCGGTTTCCACGAAGCCGAACCCAAGCCGCCCCAGTGCCGTCACGGCATAGGCGTTCTTGTCGAACCCGGCGGCAAGGCCGATGGGGTTGGTCAGCGCCCGCCCGAAGGTCTGGGTGGAGAGAATAGGGTCGTCTGGCGTAGCATCGCGCCCCACCAGCCCAAGGCGAAGTGCCTTAAGGGAGAGATTATGGGCACGTTCCGGGTCCAGCCGCCGGAGGGCTGGCATAAGGAAAGGCGGTGCAAAAATCATTTCACGTAGACGAGCAGCACCTGATCCAGCCCTGCTGTTTTACCGCCAGCGGACACACGCGCGGCGGGTACGCCATCAGCGATGATGGCGTTTGCGATCGCCGTTGCCTGCGGGGCAAGTGTGGCCAGGGTTTTGGCGTCATTATCCGGCGCTCCGGTGGCCGGGGTTTCGGCCATTACCTGGAAAGAGGCATCCGGCTTGATAGCCAGGGCCTGGGCCACGGCAGCCTTCAACGGGCCCTGGAAATCCTGCGTATCCGGCAGAATGGAGACCAGCGGGATGCGGTTCTGGAACGCGTCTGCCGCGGAAATGGTCTGGGTATCCGGCCCGGCGGGGGTGGGGGAAATGCTCTGCTGGCCCGGCGGAGCGCAGGAGACCAGAGCAAGGGCGGAGAGCAGGAAAAGGGCTTGGCGCATGAAATATATTTAGTCATACCCCGCTTGCACGGCAACAAGGCCGCAGCATGGATAATCTATTTGAGGCGAAAGAAGTGAGGCAGCGTGATTATAAGTGAGTCGCGGCGGTTTGTGTTCATCCATAATCCGAAAGCTGGTGGCACCACGGCCCGTTCCGCGCTGATGCAATTCGATACCACCGACCATTTCTTCTGGTTTTTCCATGAGGTGAATGGCAGGCAGATCGACAAGGCGCATATGCCCATGCATGTGTTCCGCCAGGCCTTCCCTGGTTATTTTGCTCTGTTGCAGGACAGCTTCACCTTCATGCTGGTGCGCGATCCGTACACGCGCGCGGTCTCGGCTTTTAACGAAACCAATCCCGACCTGCTGGAAGCAGTGCATATGGCGGTGGATGGCGCGGCAGCCCGCGCGCTTTATCTTGAGAAACTCAATGAATTCATCGGCTCGATCACGAGCAGCAATATTTCCGGCTGGCAGTTTCCTTACCGCCATGCCGTACGCCAGCGCGACATGGCTTATCTGGGGCCAAAATGCCTGGTGGATTGCATCGTGAAACTGGAAAATATCGAACAAACCAGCCGCAAGCTTGAAGTGTTCGACCCCGAACTGCGCCGCATTATACTTGCCACGCCGAAGGAAAATGTGAAGTCCGGCGCCTTGCCAGCGCGCGAGGTGCTGAGCCCGGCCTCGGTGAAAAACATCAACGAGGTTTACCGGGACGATTTCTACCTGTTCGACTACGAGATGTGGTGAGGCAACCCTCTTACACCAGCCGGGATTGCTTCACCGCCGCGGCAATGAAGCCTTCAAATAATGGGTGTGGCTCGAAAGGTTTGGATTTCAGCTCCGGGTGGTACTGCACGCCGATAAACCAGGGATGATCCGGGTATTCAACGATTTCCGGCAGGATGCCATCCGGCGAGAGGCCGGAGAAGCGCAGCCCTTTTTCTTCAAGCTGCTCACGATAGCGGATATTCACCTCATAGCGGTGCCGGTGCCGCTCTTCGATATGGGTGGCGCCATGATACATTTCGCGCACCAGCGAGCCCTGGCTGAGCGTGGCTGGGAAAGCGCCTAAGCGCATGGTGCCGCCTAAATCGCCATCGGCGCGGCGGCGCTCAATCTCGTTCTCGCGCGCCCACTCGGTCATAAGCCCCACGATGGGGGTATCGCAGGGTCCGAATTCGGTGGAGGATGCCGTGGGCATTCCTGCCAGATTACGAGCGCATTCAATCACGGCCATCTGCATACCGAAGCAGATGCCCAGGAACGGCACTTTATGTTCGCGCGCGAAGCGCACTGCTTCTATCTTACCCATGGCGCCACGTTCGCCAAACCCGCCAGGCACCAGAATGCCGTGCACGCCTTCCAGTTGCTCAACCGCGTCCGGCTGCTCGAAAATCTCGGAGTCCATCCAGTCCAGCTTCACCTTCACCTTGTTGGCGATGCCGCCATGGGCGAGCGCCTCGGCAAGGGATTTATAACTGTCCAGCAGATTGGTGTATTTGCCGACCACGGCAATCCGCACATCGCCTTCGGGGAAGCGCACGGTGTTGACGATATTCTGCCAGCGGGTGAGGTCTGGCTCAGCCTCAAACGGCAGGCCGAAATGGCGCAGCACTTCACGGTCCATCCCTGCTTCATGGTAAGAGATGGGTACGGTGTAGATGGTGTCTACATCCAGTGCGGGCACCACGGCCTCGGTGCGGACATTGCAGAAGCTGGCGATCTTGCGGCGCTCATTTTCAGGAATCGGCCGGTCGCAACGGCAGATCAGCATGTTCGGTTGAATGCCGACATTCTGCAGCTCTTTAACCGAATGTTGGGTCGGTTTGGTTTTCAGCTCCCCGGCCGAGGGGATGTAGGGCACCAAAGTGAGATGCACATACATGGCGTTTGAAGAGGTCAGCTCGTTACCGAGCTGACGGATGGCTTCCAGGAACGGCAGCGACTCGATATCGCCCACCGTGCCGCCGATCTCAACCAGCACAAAATCCAGCCCGGTTGTCGCGTTCAGCACGGTTTCCTTAATGGCGTCCGTAATGTGCGGAATCACCTGCACAGTAGCGCCCAGATAATCGCCCCGGCGTTCCTTGGCGATCACGCCGGAATAAATTTTGCCGGTGGTGGCGTTGTCCGCCTTGTTGGCGTGCACACCCGTGAAACGCTCATAATGGCCGAGATCGAGGTCGGTCTCCGCGCCATCATCGGTCACGAACACCTCGCCATGCTGGTAGGGGCTCATCGTGCCGGGATCGACATTGAGATAGGGGTCCAGCTTGCGCAGCCGGACCGAATAACCCCTGGCTTGCAGCAGGGAACCGAGGGCCGCCGAGGCGATACCCTTACCGAGTGACGAAACCACGCCGCCGGTGATGAAAACAAACCGCGTCATGGAATCCAATCTTACATGAAT
>JAGWIE010000149.1 GCA_028866445.1 Rhodospirillales bacterium
CAGCGCTTGCTCAACCTGACAGAAAAGGGTGTGGCGCTTGAACGGCAATTGTTCGAGACCCAGCGCGAACGCCTGTTGGTAGCGTATCGTGAGGCTGGTGGCCAAGCTGTAGAGGGCTTCAAACGCGTGATGCGCGGGCTGATCAGCCCGGGCGGGCGTGGCATAATAGAGCCTGCCGAAGCCGCCCGGCCACCAAAGCCAACACGCAGCCCCTGACCTCCACCATGACTCAGGCCGGACTGACAGAAGACGCGCCGCATGTTCTGTTGGTTGATGACGACGCCCGCCTGGCCACGCTCGCCGGGCGTTATCTCGCAGAAAACGGCTTCCGCGTAACACGCGCGGCTTCAGCGGCGGAGGCGCGGGAAAAGCTACGAGCCATGGAATTCGACCTGATGGTGCTGGACGTGATGATGCCCGGCGAAAACGGGCTCGAGCTCACCTTCAGCCTAAGGGCGGAACGGGCACCCGCCATGCCCATTCTGCTGCTCACCGCGCGGGACACGCCAGAGGATGTTCTGGCCGGGTTTGAGGCCGGGGCAGACGACTATCTTGGCAAACCATTCGACCCCAGAGTGCTCGTCGCCCGGCTACGCGCCATGCTTCGCCGCGCCCAACCGCCGCCGGTACAGAGCGGCCCGCTGCCGCTGGGTGAGGCCAGTTTCGATGCCGAACGCGGCGAGCTTATCAGCCCCAACACCCGCACGCGCCTAACCGGGGCGGAGCTTTCCCTGCTTACCACCCTTGCCGCCCGGCCACATGAGGTATTTTCCCGCGAGACGCTGGCCTTGGCGCTGGGGCTGGATGACGTGAACGAACGCGCCATAGACGTGCAGGTAACGCGCCTGCGCCGCAAAATTGAACCAGACCCGCGCGAGCCGCGCTTTCTTCTTACCATACGTGGCAAGGGCTATGTGCTGAAACCGGGAACATGAAAATTCGGCTGGGCCCGGTGCAGCCGGAGCGGTTGTTTCGTAAGCTGCTGCCACGCGGATTGTTCGGGCGCTCACTGCTCATCGTGCTGGTGCCGATGATCGTGCTGCAAGGTGTGGCGCTGGAGATTTTCTACGGCACGCATCTGGATGAGCTCTCCCGCCGCCTGGCAGGGGCCGTGGCCGGTGAGATTGGGTTCATGATCGACCAGATCGACCGCGACCCAACAAGGCGCACGCTGGTGATGCAGGAAGCTGATTTACATTTTACCTTCCATTCAGTTTTTTTGCGGAACGAAACCTTGCGGCATTTGCCACCGCCGGATGCACCTGGCCCGGTGGATACAGACCTCGCCCAGGCTCTGGCATGGGATGTTCATCGCCCCTTCAACGTCGCCTGGCATACGCATCCAGGCATTTTGCGGGTGAATATCCAGATGGCGGACGGGGTGATGAGCATCGATGTTCCACGCAAGCGGCTGTTCATCGGCACTTTCTACCTTTTCCTGGTCTGGCTGATCGGCTCTGCTTTGTTGCTCGTGTTTCTGGCGGCGCTGTTTTTGCGCACCCAGGTGCGCGGCATTAAACGCTTGGCGGAGGCAGCAGAGGCATTCGGCATGGGGCGGGATAACGGGCCCATCCGCCCGGAAGGGGCGATTGAGGTGCGCCGCGCCGCCACCGCCTTTAACCGGATGCAGGAACGCCTGCGCCGTTTCCTTACCCAGCGCACCACCATGCTGGCCGGGGTGAGCCATGATTTACGCACCCCGCTTACCCGCCTGCGCCTGGCCCTGGCTATGCAGCCCAGCGTAACCCCGGACGATTTGCAGGACATGGAAAGTGATATCGCCGAGATGGAGCATCTCATCGGCATCTACCTGAATTTTGCCAGGGGCGAGGGCAGCGAACAGGCCGTACCCACGGATCTGCCAGTGCTGCTGGAGGAAATCTGTGTTGCCGCCAAGCGCACGGGTGCCACCATCAGCCTTTCGGCACCCGAGACCATGATTGTTACGTTACGCCCTGAGGCAATGCGGCGTGCTTTTACCAACCTCATCGACAATGCCCGCCGCCACGCCAGCCTGATCTGGGTTAGCACAGCGCGGAATGGTGCCAGCGTGCAGATATTCATCGACGATAATGGCCCTGGCATACCCGAGCAGAAACGTGAGACACTGTTGAAGCCGTTTGAAAGCGACGACCCCGGCGGCACCGGGCTCGGCCTTGCCATCGCGCGGGATATCGTCATCGCCCATGGCGGCGGAATCCTGCTTCTGGACCGGCCGGGCGGGGGGCTGCGGGTCTCGATTGAGTTGCCGGGATAAGCCCCTCGCCTATGCGGTTTACTTGAACAACCCGCGCAGCCCGGCTTCCAGCGATATCGGGGTAACGGAAAGCGTGTTTACCATCGGACTGACATCGAAGGCTTTGTCCTCCAGCAGGCGGCGCAGCTCCCCCCGGCTGATTTTGGGCAGGCCCGGCAGCAAGCTAAGCATAGGCAGCGCGGCCATTAACAGCATTGCCGGAATGGGAACAACCGGCGGCATTCTAAAGCCCGCCGCATGCGCCACGGCCTTCGCGAAATCCCGGTAAGTCATTGGCTCCGGTCCGGCGATGACAAGGGATTGGGGCCGGGTCAATGCCCCGCTTTGCGCCAGGGTGAGAGCCGCCATAAGGCAGCGCGTCACGTCGTCTTGATGAATTGGTTGCACCATAGCGCGCCCCCCGCCAGGCAACGGCACCACCGGCAGCTTACGCAGCAAAGCCGCGAGGCGCCGCACGTTATCCTCGCCCTCAGGGCCGTAAATCATCGTCGGGTGCAGCAACATCCCCATACGGCCAGATGCCAGCAACGCCGTTTCACCTCGTTTCACGCCATCGCCATGCGCATCCGGCCAGCGGGTGAATTTACGGGTGGAGCCAAGGCCGATAAGCACCACTTCCGGCGCGGTTGCCTGAAGAATAGCGGGAATATGCGAGGCATGAGCGGTGCTGATGACATAGCGGGCACCTGCCAATGCCTCGCGCAGCACAACTTCGGGGCCAGTGAGGTCCGCGATGCGCGGGGGCAGAGATTGCGCGGCAATATCCGCAGGCAGCCGCGCCGCATTGCGCAACACGGGCACAACCGGAATGCCCCGCGCCAGCAATGCCCGGCATAGCGCGCCGCCGGATTTGGCCGCGCCGATAACGTGAACCGCCTCAGCCGACAACCGCGCGCGCCCCGCCTGCATGAGCCTCCACCAGCGCCAGCAGCCCCTGGATGATTTGCGCTGGCGTGGGGGCACACCCGGCGATGACGAGGTCAACCGGCAAGAAAGCATCCGCCCCACCCGAAACGGCCGGGGAGCCTTTGAACACCCCGCCATCAACCGCGCAATCACCCACCGCCACCACAAAAACCGGGTCCGGCATGGCGGCGCGGACCTGGCCCACCGCCTCGCGCATGTTCACCCCGGCCACCCCGGTGATGAGCAGAATATCCGCATGGCGCGGGCTGGGGGTAAAGCTCAACCCGTATTGGGTGAGATCGTGAATGAGATTCTGGGTGGCGCGCAGCTCCAGCTCGCAACCATTGCAGCTACCCGCCGCCACATGGCGGATGGCAAGTGCACGGCCCAGCCGCTTCTGCCCCGCTGCCTCCAGCCGCGCGCGCAGGGTTTTCGCCAGCTCAGCATCCGGCGCATTGGCGGGTGCGGCGCGGGAGAGGACATGCCAGGCGATTGTTTTCCAGACCATGCGGGCACCATAGCCTTCAGCCGCGTGGCAGGAAACCGACGATCCGCTCTGCCTCATCCGTAATCGGCCCGGCGATGGAAGCGGCCTTATATGCGCCTGCCTGCAACACGCGGTCCAGCTCGGCCTTGTCCGCCAGGTAATCCCGCGTGCGCTTCGCGATCGGCTCCACATGCGCAACCAGCGCCTCGGCCAAGGCGTTTTTGAACGGCCCGAAACCGCCGCCCGCGAAACGCGCCAGCAATGCCTCCTGGCTTTCACCGGAAATGGCGGCGAAAATGCCCAGCAGATTGCGCGCCTCCGGCCGCTCCGCCAGCGCCGTGATATTATCGGGCAACGGCTCCGTATCGGTTTTCGCCTTGCGGATTTTCTGGGAGATCATGTCCGCATCGTCGGTCATGTTGATGCGCGACTGATCCGACGGGTCGGATTTGGACATTTTCTTGGTGCCGTCGCGCAAGCTCATCACCCGCGCCGTCTCTTTCAAAATCAGCGGTTCAATGCGCGGGAAGAAGCTCACCCCGAAATCATGGTTGAATTTCTCGGCGATGTCGTTCGCAAGCTCGATATGCTGGAGCTGGTCGTCCCCCACCGGCACTTTCGTGGCGTGATAGGCGTGAATGTCCGCGGCCATTAAATTCGGGTACACGAACAACCCGGTGGAAACCGCCTCGCGGTCTTTGCCGGCTTTGTCTTTGAACTGGGTCATGCGGTTCAGCCAGCCCATGCGGGCGACACAGTTGAAGATCCACGCCAGACGCGCATGGGCGGAAACAGCGGATTGATGAAAGATGATGCTGCGCTCAGGGTCAATCCCGCAGGCGAGGAGCATAGCCGCCATGGTGTAGGTTTGTTCCCGCAGGGCGGCCGGCTCCTGAAACGTCGTGATGGCGTGCAGATCGACCAGGCAATAAATGCACTCATCTCCGCTTTGTTGCAGCGCCACCCAATTACGCAACGCGCCCAGGTAATTCCCGAGTGTCGCGATGCCGGTGGGCTGAATGCCTGAGAAGATGCGGGCCATGGTCTCGTCTGTCTCCGTTTCGTGAAGGCTTATGCCGGTTTGCGCCGCCGG
>JAGWIE010000150.1 GCA_028866445.1 Rhodospirillales bacterium
GGCACCGCCTGGCGGGAGAGCACCAGCAGGCTCGGGCCCTTGGCGTTTTTAATGGCGATCTCCCACGCCTCTGCCGTTTCAATCGCATCCGCCGGGCGGAGAACCAAAACATTCGGCATGGCCCGCAGAGATGCCAGATGCTCGATGGGCTGGTGGGTGGGCCCATCCTCGCCCAAACCGATGGAATCATGCGTCAGCACATGGATGGCGCGGGTGCCCATCAACGCGGCGAGCCGGATGGCCGGGCGCATATAATCGGAGAACACAAAGAACGTGCCGCCATACGGGATCAGCCCGCCATGCAGGGCGATGCCGTTCATCGCCGCCGCCATGCCAAATTCGCGGATACCGTAATAAATATAACGGCCGCCGTAATTATCGGGGGTTACATCGCCCATGCCTTTAATGAGCGTAAGGTTAGAGCCGGTGAGGTCCGCCGAGCCGCCAACCAGCTCCGGCAGCGCGGGCACCAGCACCTCCAACGCCTTCTGGCTGGCCTGGCGGGTGGCGATTTTTGGTTTGGTTTCCGCGAGGCTGGCCTTGTAGGCACTCATCGCCTCCGCCCAGCCTTCCGGCAGCTTGCCCTGCATCACGCGCTCAAACTCAGCACGCATCGGGTGCTTGGCCAGGCGCTTGAGCCAGGCCCGGCGGGCGGTGCCGCCGCGCGATCCTGCCTCGCGCCAGGGAGTGTAAACATCCTCCGGCACCACGAAAGGCAGATGGTTCCAGCCTAGCGCCTTTTTGGCACCCTCGGCCTCCGCCCCACCAAGGGCGGCACCATGCACGCCAGCGGTGCCCGCCTTGGTAGGCGCCCCCAGCCCGATGATGGTTTTGCAGGCAATGATGGTGGGCTTGGTGGATTTCTGGGCGAAGGCCAGGGCGGCCGCCAGCTCCTCGAAATTATGCCCGTCGATCTGCCGCGTGGCCCAACCATAGGCGGCGAAGCGCTTCAGCGTATCCTCGGAGGTGGACATCGCGGTGGAACCATCGATCGAGATGGAATTATCATCCCACAGCACGGTAAGCTTGTTCAGCTTCAAATGCCCTGCCAAAGCGGCGGCCTCGTGCGACACACCTTCCATCAGGCAGCCATCGCCAGCAACAACCCAGGTACGATGGTCAACAAGCGACTTGCCGAATTTCGCGGCCAACATACGCTCGGCCAGCGCCATGCCGACGGAGGTGGCAAAGCCTTGTCCCAACGGGCCGGTGGTCATCTCAATCGCCGGATGCTCGTGGTATTCCGGGTGCCCGGCGGCGGGGGAATGGAGCTGACGGAAAGATTTGATCTGCTCGATGCCCATGCCTTCATGGCCGGTGAGGTGCAGCAGCGCATAAAGCAGCATGGAGCCATGCCCGGCAGAGAGCACGAAACGGTCGCGGTCGAACCAGTCAGGTGCGGCGGCGTCGAATTTCAGGAACTTGCGGTACAATACTGTGGCGGCGTCGGCCATACCCATCGGCATGCCGGGATGGCCAGATTTAGCGGCCTCCACGGCGTCTATCGCCAGGGCGCGGATGGCGTTCGCCATCATCCTGTCTTCGCCGGGCTGCTGCGCCAAAATTTCTGCCTGCCGCTTCAGCGCCGCCTTGTTATCCGTGTCCGCAATGCTCGCCATCTGCCGCCAATCCTCGACGGACACCGCCCAATTTGCCTCAGCCAAACAGCCAGGCTTGAGCCGCGCCCCCTTCTCACAGGTTGAGCGGGCGATTCAAAATCCGGTTTTGGCCGACGCCAGCTTAGCCCAGACCGATCACACGCTTGTTAATCGTCGCGTGCATAATACTACACGTGGCTATCATCAACCCGGTGGCACCAAGGGGCAGGATTGCACCCGCGTGACAACCTTGTGCCACCTTGTGCCACACGCGGTGCGGGACCAACAAAAACCCTCCCGGCACGTGCCGGGAGGGTCGATGTTACATCTCTATAAAAGAGAGGTTTAGCCGTGAGAGACGACCTCGCCGTGCTGGGTGATGTCCAGCCCTTCGATTTCGTCTTCCTTGGTCACGCGCAGGCCCATGGTAAGGTCGATCAGCTTCAGGATGATATAGCTGACCACGGCATCGTACACGATGGTGGTGATGATGCCCTCAAGCTGGATGAGAACCTGGCCGGGATCGCCTTCGATCAGGCCGGAATGACCACCGACAGCCTTTAGCGCAAACACGCCGGTGAGCAACGCGCCCAGAATGCCGCCGAGGCCGTGCACGCCCCAAACGTCCAGCGCATCGTCATACCCGAACATGCCCTTGAAGCCGGTAACGCCCCAGAAGCAGACCACGCCAGCTGCAAGGCCGATGACCAGTGCGCCGCTAACTCCAACAAAGCCGCAAGCCGGGGTGATGGCAACAAGGCCCGCAACAGCGCCGGACACACCGCCCAACATGCTGGGCTTGCCCTTGACCATCCATTCCACAATCACCCAGGAGAGCACGGCGGCGGAGGTAGCGAGCTGGGTGTTGATGGCGGCCATGCCAGCCAGGCCACCAGCGGTGAGCGCGGAGCCAGCGTTGAAGCCGAACCAGCCAACCCACAGCAGAGACGCGCCGACCATGGTGTAGGCCATGTTGGCAGGCGCCATGTTATCACGCCCATAGCCAGCGCGCTTGCCAACCATAATCGCGGCGATCAGGCCAGGCACCGCGCTGTCGATATGCACCACGGTGCCACCCGCGAAATCCAGCACGCCAAGGTTGGCGAGGAAGCCGCCAGGACCCCAGACCATATGCGCGATCGGGCAATAAACCGCGAGCAGCCAGATGCCCACGAACACCATGGAGGAGGAGAACTTAAGGCGGTCAGCCGGGCCACCCAGAAACAACGCCGGGGTGATGATGGCAAAGGTGCACTGGAAGAAGGCGAACACCGTTTCAGGTATGGTGCCGGAGAGCCCATTAAGCCCTGTGCCTACCAGCATCACGCGGGAGAAACCGCCGAAGAGCGGTGCCAGCGGGCCAGAACCGGCGGTGAAAGCCAGGCTGTAGCCAACAACGCACCACAGAACGGTGACGAGAGCGGTGGTGAAGAAGCACTGCATCAGCATCGCCAGCATGTTCTTCTTACGCAGCAGGCCGGCATAATAAAGCGCCAGCCCCGGCACCGTCATCATCAGCACGAGGGCGGAGGAGGTCAGCATCCAGGCGGTGTCGCCCGAGTTCAGGGTCGGGGTAGGAGCAGCGGTCTGCGCCAGGGCAGGCGCACAGCCCAAAGCTGCCAGGCCGAGGCCCACGGGCAAGCCTAAAAGGGATCTTTTCGTCATCAAGTCCTCGTTCCTCATTGCGCCACCTTGAAGGCCCGGAGCCCGAACAGGCCGGCGGCGCGTGGTCATGAAAGCTCAGTGCGTTTCGGCAATTCAGCAGGAGCAAGGAGTATGCCAGTTTCGCTACCGCCCCCATGCCAACAAGAGGCGCAGGGATCACGCCGCGGAGAAATCTGGTCTCATAACGATCGTAAAATTTTATGCTTAAATTTTAGGCAAAACTATGTTCATTTTTTCTTCACCCGGCGAAATGGTTGAACGACTTGTTACCTTCCCTCCATCGCTGCCTGTTCCCAGCCACGAAATTCTGGCAGGCTGAGCACATGAACAATTCATGCGATATCGCGGTGGTGGGTGCTGGCCCGGTGGGCGGCACTTTGGCGCTGGCGCTGGCGGCACGCGGCCGCAGGGTTCTCCTGGTCGACAGGGCTGATTTGAAACCCATGGAAAATCCGGATTTCGACGGGCGGGCCTACGCCATCGCGCAGGGCTGCAAACCGCTGCTACAGGAAGCCGGGCTTTGGAGCCGCCTGCCCTTCGCCCCTTGCCCGATCCTGGATATCGACGTCACGGATGGCAAGCCAGGCCGTGCGCCTTCTCCTCTAAGATTGCATTTCGACCATTCCGCCGTAGGCGATGATCCGTTCGGCTGGATCATCGAGGCGCGCTCCGTGCGGGTGGCGCTGAATGCGGCATTGGCGGAATCTAGCGTGATCGTTCGTGCACCCGCCGAAGCCTCAGTGAGCCGGAGCGCGGAAGGTGCTGTTCTGCGCGTGGGGGACGAAACCTTCACCACGAAGCTGGTGGTGGCGGCGGAAGGCCGGCAATCGCCCCTGCGTGACCAGGCTGGCATAAGCGTCACCCGCCTGCCTTATAATCAGACAGCGGTGATTTTTGCCCTGGCGCATGAGCAACCCCATAATAATGTGGCGTTGGAGCATTTCCTGCCCGCCGGGCCGCTGGCCGTGCTGCCAATGACCGGCACGGCCGAGCACCCAAATGTCTCCGCCATCGTGTTCACTGAAAGCGATGCCAACGCCAAACTGCTTTACGGCATGGACGACGCGGCCCTGGCGCAGCATGTACGCGCCAGGCTGGGCAACCGGCTGGGTAGCTTCAGCCTCGCCGGGCGGCGTTGGATTTATCCACTCCAAGCTATGTACGCCGCGCGGTATTACGACACCCGGCTGGCTCTGGCCGGAGACGCCGCGCATGGCGTGCACCCCATCGCGGGGCAGGGGTTGAATCTCGGCCTGCGAGACGCGGCGGCACTGCTGGAATTAACATCTCAGGCACAAGACCCAGGTGCCGATTCTGTGCTGCGCGCTTACCAGGCCCAGCAGCGGCCCATCAACATGGCGATGCTTCTGGGAATGGACGCGCTGGACCGGTTGTTTTCCACCAATTTCCCGCCCGTGCGGCTGGCGCGGGATTTAGGCCTGGC
>JAGWIE010000151.1 GCA_028866445.1 Rhodospirillales bacterium
GGCCCCTGGACAGTTGCTGGCATCGCATCTGGTTTCGTGGCGACCGCTTCAAATATCTCGCCGGATCTGGCAGGCAGGGCTTCGAACACTGTTTTGAGCAACGGCTCAGTTGTTATGCGTATCGCGAAAACGCAGGGCCTTCTGCAATTCGTCTTTCAGGGCGGTCAATTCCAAACGCCAACCATGGGTATCACAAGCGATTACGGCGCATTCAACAGCCTCTCGTCATATGGTTCGCAGTTCAATCCGCATTCACCGTCTGAAATTTCCTACTGGGGGGCAATTCAGCCTTCTCAATATTGGAGCCTTTGGCTCGGCGAGGTGCCATCAGTCGAGGGCATGGAATGGGGTTTGAATTTTTTAAACCCTACAGTTTTCGATTCTGACTTAAATAATCTTCAACTGGCTTCCGGTTATGGCGCTCAATTGAATTTCTTCTATGGCCCGGCCACTTTGAACATTCAGTACTCAGATGCTTATACAACGAACCGCTTTAACGTTCTTTCAATGGCACTCACTTATAATTTGAATGCCGATGGATCGGATTACGTTATCGCCTATGGTCATACCAATACCGGAAACACAGGCAATCCGGGGCAGCCCCACACTGGTGTTGGCCTGGGCTTTTCCGAAGCAAACGGAAACCTCGCAGGCGCTGGCCTGCAGATTATTAGTGGGCCGTGGAGCATTCTGCCCGAGGCACAATTTCAGTGGCTCCCCCGCAGCTCAGTCTCAAAGCATAGTGCCAGCCCCAGGCCGTTAACGACATATTATGCCGTATCGGCGATGACCGATGTGACTTACGAGATCAATAAGGTTTGGTCCGTTACCGGCCAGGCGATGTATGCTTATCAGAATAACGATAAAAACGATCCGAATGCCGCCTTGTTCGGCAACTGGCTGCAATATGACGCACCAGCGGGGCCTGGCACCTTCAGCCCCGGAACTGGCCTATTCGGCTTGCAGGCGAATGTTACCTGGCAACACCAAAACCTATTTATACGGCCAACCCTTGCCTACACGCATCTCACTGGCTTTGCGCATGGCACAGGCTATGGCCTGCAGGGTAATGCTGCAAACCAGGTGGTGGCGCTGGCCGAATTCGGTTATGTTCTAGGTCAGTATTAAAAACTACTTCATCAGTAGGCTCATTCAACCTGCCGCCGGTCACCGCGCGGCAGGTTTTGTTTGTAACGCCTGAATTATGCGGCGGAGACCGAAAATGCTTGCGTACGAGGCATAAAAGAGCTTGCCCGCCGAATCGCCGCTTATCCAAGCCTTGACGGAAAGCCCACAACACGGCTTGAAACGTCTCTCATGAAGGTGCTGCCCCCTACCGTCAAACTCACGCGTGCCGAAGCCGCCCGCCCGGCGCGGGAAGCGGCCGAGGCCAAAGCCCTGCGCGCCAACCTGGCTCGCCGCAAGGCACAAGGTCGCGTCCAACCCCCCGAAAAACCTGCTGATAAAAAGGACGAACCCGGATGCCCGTGATGCCCGACCATTGGATTCGCCAGCAGGCTCAGGAAAAAGGCATGATCGAGCCCTTCGTGGAAAGCCAGAAACGCGACGGCGTAGTCTCCTATGGCCTCTCCTCTTATGGGTACGACGCCCGCTGCTCGGAGAATTTCAAAGTGTTCACCAACGTCGATTCGGCGATTGTGGACCCTAAAGCCTTCAGCCCCGCCAGTTTTGTGGACCGCACTGGCCCGGTCTGCATCATCCCGCCCAACAGCTTCGCGCTCACCAACACGGTGGAATATTTCCGCATCCCGCGCGATGTGCTGGTCATCTGCCTTGGCAAATCCACCTATGCGCGCTGTGGTATCATCGTGAACGTGACACCGCTGGAGCCGGAATGGGAAGGCCAGGTGACCATCGAAATTTCCAACACCACCCCCCTGCCCGCGAAGATTTATGCCGGCGAGGGCATCTGCCAGTTTCTCTTCCTCAAGGGCGAAAGCCCCTGTGAGATCTCCTACGCCGACAAGGCGGGCAAATATATGGGCCAGCGCGGCGTGTCGCTGCCGAGGATGTAAGCAAGACCATGGATTCGATTCGCATTACCGGCGGCGTGCCGCTTTCCGGCACCATCGCCATTTCCGGCGCCAAGAACGCTGCCCTGCCGCTGATGGCCTGCGGGCTGCTCACGGATGAGCGCCTCACCCTCTCCAATGTCGCCAAACTGGCGGATATCGCCACTATGTCTCAGCTTCTGGCGCAGCATGGCATCGAGGTATCGCCGGAGGGCCGCAGCCTCACCCTCGGCGGGCGCATCACCAACACCGAAGCGCCATACGACATCGTGCGCAAAATGCGCGCCTCCATTCTGGTGCTCGGCCCGTTGCTGGCCCGCTGCCGCGAGGCCCGCGTCTCGCTTCCCGGCGGTTGCGCCATCGGCACCCGGCCGGTGGATTTGCACCTGAAAGGGCTGGAGGCGATGGGCGCGAAAATCGACCTGGAAAACGGCTATGTCCACGCCACCGCGCCAACGGGGCTGAAAGGGGCGGCCATCGTGTTCCCGTTCGTCTCCGTCGGCGCCACTGAAAACCTGCTAATGGCGGCCTCTCTCGCCGATGGCCAGACCGTGCTGAAAAACGCCGCCCGCGAGCCCGAAATCACCGACCTCGCCAAATGCCTCATCGCCATGGGGGCGAAGATCGAAGGGCTGGAGACCGACACGCTCACCATCGAGGGTGTCAAATCCCTGCATGGCGCGGCCCATGCCATCCTGCCGGACCGGATCGAGACCGGCACCTACGCCTGTGCCGCCGCCATCACCGGTGGCGATGTGTTCCTGGAGAACGCCCGCGCGGCGGATCTCGGCGCGGTGATCACCACCCTGACTGAAGCTGGCGTGGTCATCACCGAGGCCGAAAGCGGCTTCCGGGTCACCCGCGCCAACGGGCTTCACGGGGTGGACGTGACTACCGAACCCTTCCCCGGCTTTCCGACCGACATGCAGGCGCAGTTCATGGCGCTGATGACGGTGGCGAAGGGCGCTTCCCTCATCACCGAGAATATTTTTGAGAACCGCTTCATGCATGTGCCGGAACTCTCCCGCATGGGGGCGAAGATCAACATCCAGGGCTCTTCAGCGATTGTGCGCGGCACCGATCACCTCACCGGCGCGCAAGTGATGGCGACGGATCTACGCGCCTCCTTCTCCTTGGTGCTTGCCGCTTTGGCCGCACAGGGGGAAACCACCATTTCCCGCGTCTATCATCTGGACCGCGGCTATGAATCGGTGGAACAGAAACTCGCGGGTTGCGGCGCCAGGGTAGAACGCGTGGCTTAACTGCCCATAGACGCCATGGCCATGGCAGGCGGGGCAAACTGCATCAGCACTCCGGCGGCCAACAGCACCGCCATGCCGAGCCCTATTTCCCACGCAACCGCCCGCCCTAGCGCAGCGCGGCTGGCGGGCAGCGCTGGCGTAAGCCGGTTACGGTTATGCGCCGCCAGCGCCAAAAGAACGCTGAACATCAACAGCTTGGCCAATGCCGCCGCGCCGTAGGCCGTGGTAAAAAACGCTGATACCCGGCCAATGAGAAACAAATATTGCAGAAAGGCGGTGGCCAGAATCGCCCCCACGCAAACCAGCCCCAGCCGGGAATAATTCTCCGCCAGTGCCCGCGGGTTTTGGCTAAGGCGTAGCCCCAAAGCCAAAGCGGGCAGCGTGCCCAGCCATGCGGCGGCGGCGCCAATATGCGCCAGCGAGCAGCCAAACAGCAGCCAGCCTTTTCCCCCGCCCATGGCCGCGCCGTGGCCAAGCCAGGCTTGCCCCAGCACGCCAATGCCCGAGAGCACCGCCGCCAGCTTCCAGCATCGCTTTTGCGCGCACAGCATGGCCAGCAGCAAAACGCCCATCCGCGCCAGCGTTAACCAGCCAAAGCGCGTATAGCCCGCCACCAGCGGCAAGGCCGCCAACACCGCTGAAGGGCTGCTTGCACTGGCAAAATCCGCTGTCTGCAACCAGAACCACGCCGCCCCGGCCAGCAGCGCCACGCCAAACCCGCCCCAGCCCATGCGGCGCAGGCCGGGCGGCTGGCCAAACAGCGCACCGAACAAGGCTGTGCCGAAGGCACAAAAATACCCCGTAAGATGCAGCCCGCGGCAAACCCCGCGCAACACCATCCAAACGGGGTTAGCCATTAATTACCGACGATAAAGCTGTATGTGCCGTGGGTCTTATGTGTGTCGACAGAGAGTGCGTGCCAGGTGACGATATATTTGCCCGCCATCTGGAAATGCACCGGCACGGTCAGCTCATCATCATGGCCCGGCACTGCTTCCGGCTTGCCGGTCTCGGCGTGCGTCCCCATGCCATCCACTACCGTCACCGCGCAGAATTCAGGCTGCACCGCCTCCGTAAAACTCAGCCTTATGCTGGATGTATCCAGCCTCACCGTGGTGCCTGCGCTTGGTTTAGAGGTTGTCAAATAAGCGTGGGCGAATGCGGCGGGTGCAATGGCCAGCATCACCATTGCAGCACCGGCAAATAAAGAACGACGCATGAAAGGAACCTCCTAGAAACAGCAGCGTGTCTAGGCTCAGGACCCATTAATCTCTTGCATCGGCTCGGGGTGGCGTGATTCTGGACATGGCGGAGGGTTCTTCGCCATGTCTGATTTATTTTTGTTGAGCGAGCGCCAGTTGGCGCGGATATCGCCGTTCTTTCCGCTCTCGCACGGC
>JAGWIE010000152.1 GCA_028866445.1 Rhodospirillales bacterium
TACATCGCCACAAGCCCCGCCACGCCTGCGGTATGGTCGTCGTGATGGTGGGTAAGGAAGATGAAATCCAGGCCGATCCCTAGCCGTTCCAGCACAGAGATGGCGGGGGCGGCCTCGGCGGGGTCGACAATGCCGGTTTTGCCGGTGGCTGAATCTATCAACAGCCAGGAATAATTGTCTGACAGCATGGGAATGGCCTGGGCTGTAACGGTCATCTGTCTCTCTCGCTCCTCGTGTATGCTGCGTTATATAGGGGCAATGGCGATCGATGCACGAGATGCGGCGGGATTTTATGCAACGGCGCGGGGCCGGTACGTAGCGGCAACGCTCCAGCACAAGCTTGGCGGCCTGTGGCCGCGCATGGCCGGGCTTTCGGTGCTTGGGCTGGGCCATGCCGGGCCGTGCCTGCATTTATGGCGAGAGGAAGCGCGCTGTGTGGCGGTTTCCCCGGCTTACATGGGGAAGGCACCCTGGCCAGCCGGATGCCCAGGGCTTTCCTGCCTGGCGGAAGAGGAGGCATTGCCGTTTCCTGACCTCTCCTTCGACCGGGTTTTGCTTATTCATGGACTGGAGCAGGCGGAGAATGCTCGCCGCACTTTGCGCGAAGCCTGGCGGGTGCTGAAGGATGATGGGCGGCTGATTGTGGTGGCCCCTAACCGGCGCGGGTTATGGGCTTATGCTGAAAGCACGCCCTATGGCCATGGCCAGCCTTATTCTGAAGGCCAATTGGCGCGGCTGTTGGGCAGTTTGCTTTTTCAGGTGGAGGCGCAGACGACCGCATTGTTTACCCCGCCACTCACCAGCGCCCCGATGCTCAGACTTACCGGGTTGTTTGAAGCATGTGGCCCGCTGCTGGCACCGCAATTCGCCGGGCTGGCGATTGCCGAGGCCAGCAAGACGCTGCATGGCGCGGTGCCTGCGGGCGGCAGGGCCATGGCTAGGCGGGTGCTTGTGGGGGACGGTCAGGCTTAGCCATTTCGGGTCTGGGCGGTGCCAGGTTTTCCTGTTTGTTGCCCATATCAAAACGTAAATTCTGCGAAATGCGATAAGGCAGTTCGATGCCTTCCTCGGCGAAGCGTTTTTGCACGCGGCCATAAAATTCCCGGCGCACAGCCCAGTGCTGGCCCGGCCCGGTGCGGATCTGCCCGGTTAGCACCAGGCCCAGCTCGCCAAACGAATCAAGACCAAAAAGCTGAAGGTCATCTCGCATCATCGCGGCCCAGGCGGGTTCGCTGCGCATTTGCGCGCCGATTTCCTTGAGTACGGCCGTCACATGCTCGATATTTTCGTGGTAGCCGACCATGATGGAGATTTGTGCGTAGTTGAAGTCGCGGGTTTGGTTGGTGACAATGGTGACGGAAGAGAAGGGGATGATGTTGATCGAACCATCACCGCCGCGCAAGCGGATGGTGCGGATGGAGACGCGTTCTACCGTGCCGGACATGCCGGCCACCGAGGCGACATCTCCTACTTGAATGGCGTCCTCAAACAGCAAGAACAGACCGGTGATGATGTCCTGCACCAGTTTCTGGCTGCCAAAGCCCACCGCGATGCCGACGACGGAGGAGACGGCCAGCAGCCCGGTTGCGTTCACGCCGATGCGTGAAAGGCAGATGATGAGCGTGAGCACCACGATGACAGCACCGAGCCCGGCGCGCAGGATAGGCGAGAGGGTGCGCAGCCGCATGGCCTGGCGCGTGCGCCCGGCGGCGTTCAGCCTGTCCACCCGCGCCTCCAACTGGAAAATGATGAATTCCCAGATGATGATGGCGATGGCGATGGTGAAGGCCACGGCAAAGACCGCGCCGAGCCAGGCACGGCTGAGCGAGTTGGTGAGCAGCCAGCCGAAGGCGTTGATACCCCAGCCTTGCAGGATGAGCAGCAGCGCCAGCAACGCGATGGCCGCGCGTACCAGAATGCGGATAAGCGGGTTGTAGGTTCCGGCGCGGCGCAGGAATTTCGGCGTTTCACGGCCGGGCGCTGTGGCGGGGTCTGGGAACAACCGGCCGAGCAGGGTGCTGCTGCCCGACCAAGCCATGCGGCCAAGCACCAAGGCCGCCATAACCACAAGAATTGCCCGCAGCAGCACGCCCAGTGCGTTTTGCACGCCGCCCGCCCACGCCACCCACAGCGCCAGCACATAAAACAGGGCGATGATGTACCAGATTTTGGAAAAGCGGCGGCGGAACCCGGCGACGAAGCCTTGCCCGCCGGGGCGCCCGGCGATCCAGCGGCTGATGACGCGGCGGCTCTGCCAGATGCCCAGTGCGACTTCCAGATGCACGATCAACGCGGCGATGCGGATGAGCGCGCCGGCGCCATCTTTTGGCAGGCCCAGAATTTCCGCGACGGAGATTATGCAGAAGGCGACAAAAATGGTGGCGATGAGAACTGTGGCCCGGCGCATCGCCCAGACGGCATTGGCGGTGGATATACGCGCCAGCCGCAGGCTGGGCCATGAAGGCGAGAGCGGCAGGCAGATAATCTCCTGCGCCAGCCGCGCGAATATATAGGCGTTGGCAATGCCGGTAACGGCCAGCCGCGCCGGGCGGCCAGCGAGCAGCCCGCTGGAGAGGAATAATTGCTCGGCAATGGCAAACGCCGCGATGGGCAAGAGCGCCAACCCGAATTTGAGCAAGGCGAAGCCCAGGCGGCGGGACAAGGCACGAAACGAAATATGAAGCCGTGGTTTGGCATTGCTTTCGTCTTTTGCATCCGGTGCGTATTCATCAGGGCAGGGCGGGGGCGGCTGATGCGGCGAAACGCCTTGCCGCGCGCACAGCGCCATGGGCTTGCCAAGCAGAAAGCGCACCAAGGCATCCAGCGCGATTCCAGGCAGAATGGCGATGCCGATGGCGCGCAGCACGGCGGAGGCGTTGGCAAAGCGCGCGGAGGTGGGGGTGAAGCTTTGCAGCCAGTGCAGCACCGGGGTGAGCCGGGTGGAGCGGCGCAGCGCGTCGGTAAAATCCTCGAAGGTGCGGGTGGCTTCGTGCCCGAGCACGTTGGACAGGGCAAAACCCAGCTCATCCGTGCCGAAAGGGGCGGGCTGTGCCGTGCTGGCCTGGGCGGGTTGAGAGGCGGCACCGGTTAGGGCGGCAAGCGGTGAGCCGGGAATGATGGTGGGTGCGGTTTTCGCCGCAGCGGCGGGCTGCGCCGGGTTGTGCTGGGCCACGGCGGAGGGTGCCCCGTTGCCGAAGGCGGCTGCAGGGACAAGCAAGGTCAGGAGGGCGAAAAGGGGCAGAAAACGCATGGGCGACCCTGAGAGCCGTTTCATTAAGAAGTCAACCGCACCGGATGATAGGCAAATCCGCATGGTGACGTATAGTGCTGCCATGCGAGCGATTTTGATGATTTTGCTGGGGCTGGATATGCTGGCGGTTGTTGGCGTGATGCTGGCAGGCGTGCTGGGCATGACCAATCCTGAGCGTGACCCGCATACATCCAACCGGTTGATGCGCTGGCGCGTGACATTGCAGGCCGTGGCGATCGGCCTGGTAGCGGCGTTGATGCTGACGTGAGCCGGGTGTTTGGGTTCTCGCAAGTGGACGTGTTCACCGCCCGGGCAGGTTACGGTAACCCGCTGGCGGTGGTGCATGATGCCGTGGGACTGGACGGCGCCGGGATGCAGCATTTCGCCAATTGGACGAATTTGAGCGAGACCAGCTTTCTGCTGCCACCGGAAGTGCCCGAAGCGGATTACAAGGTTAGAATTTTCACGCCCCATTCGGAACTGCCATTTGCCGGGCACCCCACGTTGGGGAGCTGTTATGCCTGGCTGGCGGTGGGCGGTGTGCCCAAGGGGGAGCTTATCGTTCAGCAATGCGGGGCAGGGCTGGTGCGGATTAAACGCGACGGGACGCGCTTGGCCTTCGCAGCGCCCGATGCCGTGCAGAGCGAGGTAACGCCGGAGGCTTTGGCGCGCATTGCCGCCGTGTTGGGTGTTCCGGAGGCTGAGATCCTCGCCGCGCGTCAGTTATCTGACCGTTCCCCCCGCTGGGTGGGTGTGCTGCTGAAAGACCGCGAAGCCGTGCTGGCGTTGAAGCCGGATTTCGCGGCCATGGGCACGCTGGAGATTGGCGTGGTGGCACCCGCGCCCGGTGGTCCGGCGGATTTCGAGGTGCGGGCGTTTGCGAATGATGTTGGCGGGGAGGACCCGGTGACGGGCAGCCTGAATGCCGGGTTGGCGCGCTGGCTGATACAAGCAGGGCTGGCCCCCGCGCGCTATATGGCCGCGCAGGGCGCTGCGCTGGGGCGCGAGGGCCGGGTGTTTGTGGAGCATGACGGGCAAGATTTTTGGATTGGCGGGCAGAGCGTGGCCGTGATCTCCGGTGCCCTAACGCTGTAAGCTGCAAGAAGCGGAGTGTGTCTCTTATAAGTCCGCGTTAGGCCGAGCGGGTAAGGAGAGTGAGATGACCGGAAACGGACATAACCCGATTGAGGCCGCCTGCCGCCTGATTGACGAAGCTGAAGCGCCGCCTGGGCTAGAGGCACTGGCCGCGGCCGCGGGGATGGGCAAATTTCGATTCCACCGAATGTTTAAGCAGGCGACGGGGCTGACCCCGAAAGCCTATGAGGCGGCGGGGCGGAGCGAGCGGCTGCGCGCGGCGGTGAAAGAGGCGCCCAGCGTAACCGAGGCGATCTACGCGGCGGG
>JAGWIE010000153.1 GCA_028866445.1 Rhodospirillales bacterium
CGGCCACATTATCGGGCGGGGAGAGCCAGCGTATCCGCCTTGCCAGCCAGATCGGCTCCGGCCTTACGGGCGTGCTGTATGTGCTGGACGAACCTTCCATCGGCCTGCATCAGCGCGACAATGAGCGGCTGCTCGGCACGCTGGAGCGGTTGAAGAATCTCGGCAACACCGTGCTGGTGGTGGAACATGACGAGGATGCCATCCGCGCCGCCGACCATCTCATCGATATGGGACCAGGGGCGGGTGTTGCCGGTGGGCATGTGGTGGCACAGGGCACACCGAAGGAGGTTACCGCCAATCCAAAATCCATCACCGGCGATTATCTCTCCGGCCGCCGTGCCATTCCCGTGCCCATGCGCCGGCCGGTGCAGAAAAACCGCATGATCAAACTTGTTGGCGCACGCGGGAATAACCTTAAAAATGTCACGGCAGAATTTCCGCTGGGCCTGTTCACCTGCGTTACCGGCGTTTCCGGCGGCGGCAAATCCACTTTGGTGGTGGATACGCTTTATAAAGCGCTTTCCCGCCGCCTGATGGGCTCAGGCGAGGTGCCGGCACCGTTCGAGAAAATCGACGGCATGGAACAGCTCGATAAGATCATCGATATCGACCAATCCCCCATCGGCCGCACGCCACGTTCCAACCCCGCCACCTATACCGACCTTTTCGCGCCGATCCGCGACTGGTTCTCCGAAATGCCGGAGGCCCGGGTGCGCGGCTACAAGCCTGGTCGTTTCAGCTTCAACGTGAAAGGCGGGCGTTGCGAAGCCTGCCAGGGCGACGGTGTGCTGAAGATCGAGATGCACTTCCTGCCGGATGTGTTCGTGACATGCGACACCTGCAAAGGCAAACGCTATAACCGCGAAACGCTGGAGGTGAAGTTCCGCGGCAAATCCATCGCCGATGTGCTGGATATGCCCGTGGACGAGGCGCTGGTGTTTTTCTCCGCCGTGCCGAAAATCCACGATCGCTTAAGCATCCTTGCCCGCGTTGGCCTTGGCTACATCAAACTCGGCCAGCAGGCCACGACACTTTCGGGCGGTGAAGCGCAGCGCATAAAACTGGCGAAGGAGCTGGCGCGGCGCGCCACCGGCCGCACGCTGTATATTCTCGACGAACCCACAACGGGCCTGCATTCCGAAGATATCCGCAAATTGCTGGAAGTGCTGCACGCGCTGGTGGATGCTGGCAACACCATCATCGTTATCGAACATAATCTCGAAGTCATCAAAACCGCTGACCATATCATCGATATCGGTCCGGAAGGCGGGGCAGGGGGCGGGCTTGTGATAGCTGCCGGTACACCAGAGGTTATCGCGGCCTCAGCAGGCAGCTACACCGGCAAGTTCCTCAGCCCGTTATTGACGCAAAAAACACTAAAGGCCCGCAAGAAGGCATAACAACCATGAACCGCTCCCGCCGGATTATTGGCCGCTGGATTGCTGATTTCCTGACCCAGGAGCTGGTGATGCCGCCAGCCCTGCCGGTGGATATCGCATCTCTGGAAAAGCTGCTGCACAAGGCGGATGTGATTCTGGTGGAGGGCAATCTGCGCATCAGCGCCATCATCAAATATCTCACCCAATCCACCTGGTCTCACGCCGTGCTGTATGCCGGAGATGGCATGTGTATCGAAGCCGATGTGTTGTTAGGGGTGCGGCGTTTTCCCCTGGCTGAGCTTGCACCTTATCACATTCGCGTCTGCCGCCCGATCAGCATGACGCCGGAAGACGCTGACCGGATCATCGCCCACGCTGCCGCGCGCATCGGTGTGCAGTATGATCTGAAGCATGTGGTGGATCTGGCGCGCTACATGGTGCCATTACCCATGCCGCAATCCTGGCGCCGCCGCGCCATTTCGCTCGGCTCGGCAGACCCCAGCCGTGCCATCTGCTCCACGTTGATTGCCGAAGCCTTTCAAGAGGCTGGCTATCCGATTCTGCCGGAACTCCCGCCTTCGCCGCCCGTTGAGCACGCGGCCAGCGCCAGGGTGCGCGAAATTTTTCATATCCGCGACACTGGCCTGTTTACCCCACGGGATTTCGATATCTCTCCGTATTTCCAAATCATCAAGCCAGATATGCCCCGGCCTTTCGACCATCATAATCTGGTTTGGGTGACGTAATCGCAACCGAATATGGACGCCGTCTGCCTGCTCCGCTAGCCTGCCGCGCAATGCCGCAAAACCCCGCTCATTTCCTGCCTCCCTTGCCGCGCATTGCGCTGTTCACCTGGTTCGGCTCGCTCGTCTGTTTCGATACCAGGGCAAAATGCCTAATTCATCTGGGGCTGGATAATCTGGCACCCTGGCATTTGCCGTTGGGGCTGGAGCCAAAACCAGAGGGTGGCGGCTTTCAACTTGCTGTGGAGAATCAACATCATTCTCTACAGAATTTTTCGATATCAGAACTAAAACCTGACGCCGGCACCCTCGAGGGCTGCATACAATTTTCCAATGGCGGGCTGTTTCTAACCGCCAAACCTGATGGGTCTCTGGAGGTTGGTGCCGAAATCGCGCGAGACTGGGAACAGTTTCTGCCCCTGCGCCCACGAGATGCGCAGATGCTGCGGGAGATTCTATCGCGTTTCTGGTCGGTGGATGGGCAGCCGCCTGTTCCAGCCGGGCTTGACGGGTTTACCCTTAAATTCGGCGCGCACACGGTCGAGCTGTCAGCGATTCTGCCGTTTCCACCTGAAACCCTGCCTAATCGTCTCGGTACGGAGGTTGCGGGGGGTGAGGCCGTTAGCGTGCCGAAACCGACGGGGGGCAAGCAGGTCTGGATCAACCCTCTGGGCAATATCGGCAACCGGGCGCTGCAATACCTCACCGCCAAGAGCATTGCCGCGCGTGTGCCCGGGGCGGAGCTGCGCAATATCCATCTGGACATGTGGGGCAAGGTTGAACCAGCACCGCGCCCGCCTGCTTGGGCAAGTGCCGGCACGGGCACGCGCTTTCATATCGATGTCGAGGGCCTGGCGGATTGCCTGCGGCGCGGCGTGGTGGATGCCGTCTGTGTTGAAGGCTACGCTTTTCACCTGGACCATTTCCCGTCACGTGATGAATGCCGGGCGCTGTTTCCACCCACGCTGGGCCAGGCGGAGGCGCGCGGGTTCGAGCAACATGAGTTGGTGTGCAGCGTCCGCGCAGCGGAGATCTTACGTTTAGTCCACAAGGATTATTTTCCGCTTCCCCCCGGCTATTACGCCAAGTTGCAAGCGGAAGCCGGGCTTGATCTCGTGTTTTTTGGCCAGCTTGGTGATGACCCTTATTCCAACGGTTTGCGCGCGGCCTTCCCGAAAGCGCGGTTCGTGCCGGGGGTTGATCAGAATCATGATTTTGAGGTGCTACGCCGCTCTGCCAATGTGGCGCTCAGCATTTCCACCTTTGCCTGGCTGGCCGCCTGGCTGGGTGAGGCCGAGCGCATTTATATGCCGGTGGGTGGTATATTTAGCCCGATCCAGCATCCGGATTTTATCCTTACACCGATTGATGACCCGGCTTATCGTTTCATGCTGCTGCCGCCGGTAGAGGCGGTGAATCCGTTTGAGGATATCACCCGCTTTCTGCTGATGCAGGAAACCATCGCAAGGCAAACACGCCCGGCCAGCCTGGCGGAAATGCGTGAGATGCTGCCGCGATCACGCAAGCTTGGCAGAGGCATGGTGCCGGTTAAAGGGTTTAACAACGCCGCCTATCTGGCCGCCAATCCAGAGGCGGCGCATGAGGTGCGGGCCTTGCGGCAAACAGCCCTTAACCATTGCCTTACCATGGATGAAAGGCTGCACCGGCTTTTCCGCATCTTCGATCCGCTGTTTTACGCCTCGATATATCCAGATGCGGCTGAGGCCGTATCCCTGGGCCATTACCCGGATTTATGGGCGCATTTTCGGATCACCGGCGAGGCCCTTGGCTACGCCCCCGCGCCGTAAACAGTCTCAGCGCGCTTCAAAAACGCATTCACCATGCGCTGCACTGCCTCAGTGAACACCGTGCCGATGGCTTTTTGCAGAATGATATTGCGAAATTCAAAATCCACAAAAAAATCCACCAGGCAGCCTTCCGGGTGGGGTGCGAAATCCCAGCGGTTATGCAGATATTTGAACGGCCCGTTTTCATACTCCACGCGGATGGTGCAGGGGCCATCGCCATCGCCTGGCAGCAATGTCACCCGGCTGGTGAAACTTTCCCGGAATGGGCCGAAGCCAATCGTCAAATCCGCGATCATCAAATTATTCACATGGCTGCGCACGCGCGCCCCCACGCACCAGGGCAGAAATTTTGGATATTTGCCCACATCCGCCACCAGCCCGTAAAGCTGTTGCGGGGTGAAGGGAACGATCTTCTGCTGCGCGTATTTCGTCACTAGGCCGCCAGTTGCTTCGCCCGTGCCGCGCGCATTCCTTCAAAATCCGCATCCGCATGGTAGGAGGACCGGGTAAGCGGTGTTGCCGCCACTTGCAGGAAGCCTTTGGCACGCGCCATCGCCGCCAATTCCTCAAATTCCTCCGGCGTCCAGAATTTCTCTACCGCCGCGTGCTTTACGGTCGGCTGTAAATATTGCCCAATCGTGATGAAATCCACATCCGCGATACGCAGATCGTCCATCACCTGGGAAATCTCGGTTTTGGTCTCGCCCAGCCCCAC